>CAZHPN010000080.1:0-25080 GCA_964534375.1 uncultured bacterium
AGCCGTGGACGTAGCCGAAGCGAGTGAGGATGCCGCGCGCCACGGCGACGCCGAAATGTTCGATCAAATCCTTGCGCAGGCTGCCCATCGCCGTCGCGTCGATGATCAATGCGCGTTGACCGGCGAAGCGGATCAAACCGCACTCGGCGTCAAACTCCACCAATTCCTGAATGTTCAGGTCGCCGACTTGCACAACAACTCCATCATTGTGATCCGAGATTAATCATTTTGATGGGCAGAGGCAAGCGTCCTGCCGGAATTGTCATTGGTCGGAACGCCGAGGATTCAAGCACTTATGCGCGGGCGCGACAACGGCACGGTGCGTGCAGAATAAAGTGGAATCGCAAATTTACAAAGGCAAGTGGGATCCGATCAAGTACATGAAACGCATCCGAATTACGACGGGGACCGGCTGGTGAAGAAGGGGTCGCAAAGCGAAGCCGGCCCCAAATGAATGGGGGATAACGATGAAGAAGGTTCTTTTTTTCGTCCTCGCGGGAGGGCGCGGCGAACGGCTCGCCCCGTTGACCGACGCTTGTCCGAAACCGCTGCTTCATTTCGGCTTTTCGAACCGGATTATCGATTTTACTCTCTACAATTGCCTCATTTCCGCCGGAACGGAAATCGTCTTGCTGACGCAACATTTCTCCGAGATGATTGAAGAATACGTTGAGGATCATTGGCGGCAGGCGTTTGCGGCGCAGGGAAAGATCCTGCGGGTCGCGCGCGGAAACGACTTCCGGAAGGGATATTTTTCCGGCACCGCCGACGCCGTTTTTCAAAACCTGTCGGCGCAGGCCCGCGTGCCCGAGTTGGTCGTCGTGCTGGCCGCCGATCACATTTATCGGATGAACTACCGAGCTCTGGTGCGGTTCCATCTGGAACACGGCCGGGCGGCGACCGTGGGCGCCGTGCCCTGCGATCGCGAACAGGCGCATCGCTTCGGCATCATTGACGGCGGCCAAGACGGCGCGATTCGACGTTTCCACGAAAAGCCGCAAAGCTTGGAAGGCATCGTCCCCCCGCATGTCGATCCGCTCGCCTCCATGGGGATTTATGTTTTCTCTACGGCGCCGCTGCTGAATTACTTGAAAAAGAATCAGCAGGCGGCGTCCAACGATTTCGGCAAAGACATTTTGCCGGACATCGTGAAATCCCGGGGGGCGCTGGCTTATCCATTTGTCGGGCCGGACGGCAAGAGCGCGTACTGGCGGGATGTCGGGGATCTAGCCGCCTACCGAAAGGCGAGCGAGGAATATTTCGCTGGTCAATACCGGCGCCTGCCGTTCGAAAACGTGCCGGGCCTAAAAAATCCGTCGATCTCTTTTGGCGGGAGGTCACGGTTCTCGGCGGAACGCCTCGTCGGCGCCGGTGACGACGTGCTCGCTTTTCGGGACCAGGACCGAAAAAAGGCCACGATCCATTCCCGGAAAGTCAATCAAAACGATTACGGAATCGATCAAAATGAAATGGTGGCGACGCGGATCGATGACCGGATTATTTGAAAATCGACGCGACAATCTCTGTTTTTTGATTGATTCCAGGGCAAATCGACCGGTTTTGCGGATTCCGTTCACCGCGGCTTTGCCGCGAAATGCGGAAGGTTCACGTGCCCGGGTGAATCGACGATTGCGGCACGATAATTGCGAACAATTACGGAGGCGGGCATTAACGCCGGCGAATTGCGAGGAGAAAGTATGCTTGAACGAAACCCGTTGGACGGCGAACGCGGGCGCGAATCCGGCCGTCGTGGGACCATCCTGGTCGTCGACGACGATTCCGACCTGCGGTGTGTCGTTCGCCAGGTTCTCGAAGAGGATCACCTCACGGTGATCGAGGCGAAGGACGGTCTGGAAGGCGTCGAGACGTTCCGCCGCGACCCGCACCGGTTTTGCGCCGTGGTCATGGACGTCGAGATGCCCCGAATGAACGGGATCGATGCCTTCCGGGAAATGCGGGCCATTCGAACGGATATCCCGGTCATCGTGGCCTCGGGGAGCCCGCCGGAAGAATACCAGCATCGCCTCCCCGCCGCGGACCGGGCCTGGATTTTGAGCAAGCCGTTCAGCCTCAAGGACTTGCTGCGCGCTTTGAGCCGCATCGTTTCGCCCGAGGGAATACAGAACATGCGTCGGGATCGGGCGTGAAGATTGCGCGGCATCTCCGCGTTCGTCTCTGGAGGCGTTGATGGCGTGGCCGAAAGTTCTCACGTGGGGCGAGCGAGGGTTCACGACGCCGCTGTTCCAACTCGCCGGGACGTCGATCACCTTGAACTCGCTGCTGACGTTTGCGGCGATCGTCATCATTTCGTATGGCGCTTCCCGGCTGGCGCAACGGGCGCTGGGCCGCATCCTGGGCACGATGACGTTGCAGAAGGCGGGCACGTCGGTCGCCTTGAAGCGGCTCGTGCATTATGTCGTGTTGCTGCTCGGCGTGGGCATCGCGTTGCAGACCGTCGGCATACGGACGCAGGCGCTGTTGACGGCAGGGGCCGTGTTCGTGGTGGCGATCGGCTTCGCGCTACAGAACACCGTGCAGAATTTCGTCTCGGGGTTCATTCTGTTGTTCGAGCACATGATCCAACCGGGCGACATCCTCGAGGTCGAGGGGAACCTGGTCAAGATCACGGAAATGGGGATCCGCACGACGATCGCGCGGACCCAAAACGAAGAGGACATCATCATCCCCAATTCGATCCTGGCTCATCGCGCGGTAAAGAGCTACACGATGAACGACTCCCTGTTTCGGCTCGAGGCCCGCGTGCGGGTCAGTTATCGATCCGACATGAAACAGGTGCTCGAGGTCCTGCGAGGCGTCGCCCGGGATCTCCCCTGGCGGAGACCAGAGAAGGATCCCGCGGTCCAGATGGACGAATTTGGCGATTCCGGCGTTCACTTTCGCGTGCTCGTCTGGGTCGACGACCCATGGGTGGCGCCCGCCTCCGACCTAAACGAGAAAATCTGGTGGGCGCTCAAGGAAGCGGGAATCATGGTCGCCTACCCGCAACGAGACGTTCACCTGGGACCCGAGGTTGTCGAGGCGCTTTCGAGAGAATCGACGAGCCGACCGGCCCTGGTGGAACACCCCGTTCCAGATCCGTGCGCGGGCCCCGCGCCGCTGTCACGCCAATAAGTTGGCCCGCGGCGCCTCGAAGCGACTCAGGCCGCCCCCGACGAGGTTCCATCCATGCGGTGGGCGTCGTCGGCCCCTGTCAGACGGCAAAGGTTCCCGTCGTCGACCGGCATGGCGGCCCCTCATTTTGATCGACCAACGATCATATTGATGAACGTTTTCCATCGCTTTGTTCCACATGTCTTCGACGAAAGGCCGGAAAATCGGGCACTTACGCGAGGGCGCGGCTATGGCACAGCGCTTGCGAACGCAATGAGAACATAAGGAGACTGGAATTATGAAAACGTGGGCGATGGTTGGGATCTTTGCCTTGTTGACGCTCGTCGTCGGCTGCAAACCGCAAGCGGCAGCCGGCGGACAATCCGCGGACGTGCAGAAACTGCAGAACGAGCGCGCCGGCGAACAAAAGACGATTGTCGCCTTGCACCGGGAGGCGCCGCGCACCGAGGCGTTGCTCCAGGCCGCGCAGGCCCAACAGAAAAACGATTGGGTCTCTGCCGCCGCGTGGATGCAAAAGGCGAACGATGCCGCGCCCGAGGAATCGGTCGCGCCGCCCGAAAGTGTTTCTTCGCTCCCGCCAGCCGAAGAGGCCGGCGCCGCGCCAGACCCGGCGGCTTCGGCCGCCGAACAAGCGTTGTCCGCGTCATACTGCAATCGATTCCCCGGCGATTGTTTTCCCGGGAAGGACGGTCTTGTCGTTCCTTACGGCGACCTCGATCGCTGGCGTCATCAGCGGCCCGACCAGGAATCGCCCGCACATGGCGATTCCGTCCCGCCGCTGAATTGGAACGCTTTCCCGGTTCCCGGAATTCCCGTCGACCGGTCGGCGCCGCCGCCGCAACAAACGTGGCCGACGCAATCCTCGCCGACAAATCCGTGGCCGACACAATCGTCGGCGACACAACCGTCCCTGACGGATCCGTGGCCGACACAATCGTCGGCGACGCAACCCGCGCCAGCGGCGACGGAACCGACGCAGACGCAGATATCGGAGCCGCTTACGCCGCGGACACAACCGTCGTTAACGCAATTGACGACGACGCAACCGACGCCGACGCCCCAGTCGTTGGCGAGACAACCGGGGACGCCGCTGCCCCAACCGACGCCGACGCAACCGCCGAGACAGCCGACGCCGGCGCCGCCGCCGGGCGCCTAATGCGACCGATACCCGAACGATTGCTACTGTGGGCCGGTCGGCAATTTCATTCCTTTCGGCGACGGCGATCGCTGGCGTCATCGGCGGCCCGACCGGAACTTCCCCGCCAGCGGCGGTTCCGTGCCGCCGCGCTATGCGAACACGCCGTCGGGTCCCCGAAATCCGGGCGCCCCGACCCCGCCTTTCGCAGGGGACCGCCGGCCGCCGCCGCATCGCATGAATCACGACGAGCCGCCGCCGCAACGCGCGAACCGCGCCGCGCCGCAGGATGTGGCGGGCGCCGATCCTGTCCATTCCGATGATCCCGCTCGTCCGGTCCAAACGAAGTTATCGACGCGTCTGACGCCCGCTCATTTTGATCGATGATGGATCATATTGATAAAGAAGTTTCGGCGCCGCGGCCGGCCTGTTTTCTGCGGAAGGTCGGAAATACGGGCACTTACGCGGGGGCGGGGAATTGGCACAACACTTGCGGCAAGGGAAAGGCGAGAAAACCGAAGTTCTCGGGGGGTGTTCTCACGATTACTTCCAAATCTGGGGCCAATCGCAAGACGGCGCTTGCCGGCGGCTGCGCCGGCGCCGGCCGCGAGGAAATCATTCCGCGCGGCGACGTGGAGGAACAACGAATGAGCCAAAACGCGGACCTTTATGATTCCAGCGGCAAAAAGCTGGCGCACGTTCAGGTCGACATCGGGCCGGGACAATGGGGCGACGGTAGTCCGGCGCAGGTGGCTTCGTTCCAGGTGCTTCCCGAAGTGCCGGTCAACGACAAGGATCGGTTCGAGTTGCGCTTCGCCGGCGGGGACGTGAAAAAAATCGCCATTTTCTGGGAGGACGGGATATTCGACAAGTCCATGGGGTCATCGCCGAGAGGAGTGAAGGGATTTCTAACCTGAACGCCACCGTCTCTGAACAGGATGATGTGTACTTTCGCGATCGAGAACGAAATTTATCTAAAAGGAGGTTCTCTTGCAAACTGCAATCACCGCCCATCAGGAACATTTGCACAATCGCGCGGTCCTCGAAGTCTGTTCCAACCTCGATAACGCTTGCGCGCAGGCGATCGTCGCGCACGCGACAACATCGTTGCGGAACGGCTCGGAAGCCATCGTCGTCGATCTCAGCAAGCGGAAAGGAATTTCTTTGCTCGAGTTGGCGGTGCTCATCGACCGCGCCGACGAAGCCGGCGTCCTGGGAAAGGTGGCGTTCCATCTCTCCGACACGGCGATCCGACGATTTTTTGCAAATATGAAACGCATTGGGATGATCTTGAGCGCTTGAGCCGCCGAGTCGGCGCCAAGCCGGAAAAGGCGTCGAGACACTCAACCCACCGTGCGACAAGATGATGACGACGTTGGCGCAACGGTCAGGCGGAATTTGACGAGAGCGGATCTCGTCGCGACGCTGGCCCCGGTTTGGACAATCCGTGGGTCACCTGCGCGAGTGAAGGAATAGCGAAAGTGACAAAAATTGATAAAGCGATTGAAATGTTAGGCATGGCGCGTCGGTTGCTTGGCCAGGACGAAGAAATGGTGACTCGTTTTTACCCCAGCACACAAGAGTTCGACACCAAGATTCTGAACGGTGAAACGCTTTGCCTGCGCATCCTGCACCTTATCGTTTTCGACGTCGACGACCCCGATCTGACCCGGGAGCAACTTGCAGCGCAGCTCCGCGGCCGTGGGGTCGAAATCCTGCCGCAGCTTCCCGCCGACGAAGCGAAGGTGATTGCCGATTTGGACAGATTCCTTCCTTATCCGGGGCCGGCCCGGGTTGCGTTTCAGTCGGCGAAACGTCAACTCCAAGAAAGTCGGCAGACCTACCTGGCGGCGAAGGGTCTGCTGGCCGACCGGGTGCATAATCTCGGATTGCCGCCGTTGCATGAGTGACATGTCGGCTATGCTTATTTTGACCGAAAATGTGTCATATTGACAGAAATCTGAGTCTGAGCTGTTCGCCGGTTTTCAACGCCGGTCAGTGATTACCGGCACTTACATGCGAGCGTTGCGCTGGCACAATTTTTGCATTATTGGAGATAATCGAGAACGCATGTGATTCATTGACGTGGAAATGGCGTCAGCAAGTTTGTGTCTTGGCAAATTATCCCGGAGTGAGCAATCCGGGCATCTCGGAGCAAGGAGTTATCGCGATGAAAACCAGCAGTTGGTGTTTGTTAGCTCTGTTGCCGGTCATGTTGCTCGCCGGAACGGCGGCCTGCGGCTCTTTGAGCAGCGGCGGCGGCCATTCCGCAGACGACGAGGCATCGCCAGGCGACGACGATGACGATGCATCGCCGAACGACGACGATAACGATGATTCCTGGCCGGCCGATGACGACGACAACGACAATGACGACAACGACGACAACGACAATGACGACAATGACGACGACGACAACGACAATGACGACAATGACAATGATGACGACGATCTGACCGGATTTTGCAGCCCCGACGGTTGGTGCTGGCAGGACCCAATGCCGCAAGGGAATGACCTGAACGGCGTGTGGGCGGCCTCGCCGACGGACGTCTTCGCGGTCGGCGACGGCGGCGCGATCCTGCGCTGGGACGGCTCGGCCTTGTCGCCGATGGCGAGCGGCGTGACGGCCAACCTGAACGGAATCTGGGCGACCGCGGCGGACGATGTGTTTGCGGTCGGCAACGCGACCGATGGCGAACTTCGCCCGCTGAACGGCGTGATTTTGCATTTCGACGGCGCCTCGTGGTCGGACATGGCAGATTGGCCGACTTTCGGCTTGACCGGCGTGGCGGGCGTCTCGCCCTCGAACGCGTTCGCCGTGGGCTGGGACGACCCCAACCAAAGCAGCGTCATCCTGCACTATGACGGCGCCGCCTGGTCGCCGATGACCGTCGATTTCCCCTACCCGTTGCTTGGCGTGTGGGCCGCTTCGGCGACCGACGTTTATGCGGCGGGCGCGGATAACGCCAAGGAGTTGGGCGTGGTGCTGCACTACGACGGTTCGGCGTGGTCGGTCGCGTACACCAGCGGCTTGGGCGCGTCGAAGATGTATGCCGTTTGGGGAACCTCATCGTCAGATGTCTATGCGGTCGGCGAGGTATCCGGCTCGGGCATCGCCGTGCATTTCGACGGCGCCGCATGGACCGACATCGGCAGCCTGGAGCAAACCGGGCAACTGCTCGGCGTATGGGGCTCTTCGTCGTCCGACGTGTACGCCGCGGGTTACAACGTGCTGTTCCATTACGACGGCGCGGCGTGGTCGGCGGTCTCTCTCGGAACCGGCGTCAACGACTTGCTGGCCGTCGGCGGCGCGTCGCCGGACGCAGTATTCGCGGTGGGCGACGGCGGCGTGATGCTCCGTAAAAACGGCGCGAACTGGACCTCGGTGACCCGCATCGTCGGGTATGATTTCACCGGTGTTTGGGGGAGTTCTCCCTCGAACGTGTTCGCCCTCGGCGATTCGGCGGTGCACTACGACGGCTCGGCGTGGTCGCTGAACTGGAGCTTTCCCTCCGATGAGCGGGGCACGAGTTTTTCCGGCATCTGGGGCGCGTCGGCGTCCAGCGTGTTCGCCGTGGCGTCCAACACGGTCCTTCATTACGACGGGTCGTCCTGGTCGACCATCGCGTCGTTTGGCGATGGGTTGTATGTCTCGGTCAGCCTCTTCGGAATCTGGGGCTCGTCGCCGACGGACATTTACGTCGTCGGCGGCTGCACGGTGTGGGAGGTATGGTCCTTCGAAAATCCCGTTGTTTTGCACTATGACGGCGCCCGCTGGTCCCTGGCGATGGCGGGAAACCAACAGGAATACACGGTGGCCGACTTTACCGGCGTGTGGGGAGCATCGCGTTCCGACGTTTTTGTTGTGGGCGACGGCGTTTACCATTTTGACGGCAAGAACTGGACGCCGATGACCGTCCCGGGTTCAGCCGCGCCGACCGGCGTGTGGGGGACCTCCTCTTCGGATGTGTTCGCCGCGGGCGGCGGCGGGATCTTGCATTACGACGGGTCGGTCTGGTCGCCCATGGCCCTGCCGGACGGGACGCCCGCCTACGGCAACGCCGTTTGGGGCAGCGGTCCATCGGACGTTTACGCGGTAGGCTCCTCCGGCGCGATACTGCACTTCGACGGCGCCTCGTGGACGGCGATGTCCAGCGGCACGGCAAATAATCTCTACGCCGTTTGGGGCTCGTCCGCGAACGACGTCTTCGCGGTCGGTCTTTACGCGATCCTCCATCACGGCGCGTCGGGCAAGAGGTAATTCCATGAAACGCAGCAATCGGTCTCTTTTGCCTTTCCCGACCGCGTAGGGCTCGTTTCCGTGACCGACGCCGCCAGTTCCGATGACCCTGCTGTCGCGCCAGCGAGCGCCGCGGGCGCATCTGCCGTTCATTTCGATCGGCGCTCAATCATATTGATGCAGTTTCGTGACAACCTATTCGCCCGTTTTCGGTGGAATGCCGCGATTTCAAGCACTTACATGCGGTGGCGGAAATGGCACGAGGTTTGCCAGAGGTAGGAGGTGAAAAAAGGAAACCGAATGCCTCGGGGTTCCTTCAAAGGGAGGCCAACATGTGGCTCTTGATTCTCTTAATTCTCCTCTTCGTGCTGTCGATCGGCGGCGGCGGGTGGGGATATTCGCGTTACTCCTACTGGAGCTTGTCACCGGCCGCCGTCATTCTGATCGTGGTCATGGCGCTGGTCTTCACCGGCCATCTCCACTGGATGTGATCGCGGCGCGGAATTTGCGGTCGAACGACGCGGCGTGGCCGGCAACTTACCTTGCTAAAAGAGATCGGCCGTGACGCGGGAGATCCAGATGGCCGCGAGCAAGACGAAAAATAGCGAAACGCCGCCGTCCTACCGTGTGTGCCAGGACGATTCGCACGCGCCCGAAAGGACCATTTCGCTGGCCGGCCGTCTGGCGCTGGCCGACGCGAACCGAATTCATGTGGACCTTTTGAAGGGCTTGGAGGGCGGCGCTTTCGAGAGTTTGACGTTGGATCTTTCGGGCGTCGAATACCTCGACAGCGCCGTGATGGCGGTCGTCTTCGAGATCGAGCGAGTCGCGAAAGAGGACGGCAAAAAATTCCAACTCAGCGGCCCCTCGGAAGCCATCAAGGGCCTGATTGCTCTGGTCGATCCCGAAAAACTGACGGCCGCCGCCACTGCTGCAAAAAAGCCGAAGCCCGAGCGGATGCTGGCGCAGATCGGCGGCGGCGCGTTGAGCTTTCTCGCAGACGCGCGCGCTTTCATCGTTTTCGTCGGCGACGCGGCCATCGCCATGGCGGGTTCGATCCTTCATCCCGGGTCGGTCCGCTGGCGGGACACGCTTCTTCATGCCGAGCGCGCCGGCGCCGACGCCCTGTCGCTCGTCGGGCTCGTGTCGCTCCTCTTGGGGTTGATCCTCGGTTTCCAAGCGCTGATTCAACTCAAACAGTTCGGCGCGAACATCTACGCGGCCGACCTCGTCGGCCTCTCCGTGCTTCGCGAACTCGGACCGCTCATGACCTGCATTCTGGTCGCGGGCCGTTCGGGCAGCGCCTTCGCCGCGGAGATCGGGACGATGGAGGTCAACGAGGAAGTTGACGCCCTGACGACCATGGGCTTCGACCCCGTGCGCTTCCTCGCCGTGCCGCGCATCGTGGCGCTGACGTGCGTGGTCCCCGTGCTGACGATTTATGCGGGTTTCCTTGGCTTGCTCGGCGGCCTGATCGTCGGGGTCGGAATGGGCGACCTGACCGTCAGCGCGTATCTGATCCAAAGCCAAAAGGCGATCCATTTGTGGGACATCGGCCAGGGCCTGATCAAGTGTGAGGTCTACGCGATCGTCGTCGGGCTCGTCGGCTGCATGCGCGGCTTCCAGGCGCGTGGCAGCGCCGCCAGCGTCGGCCGGGCCACGACCAGCGCCGTCGTCACCGGGATCTTCCTGATCATCGTCGTCGATGCGGTCCTGACCCTGATGTTTCAATACTTTGGGCGAGGCTAACGGTCACGAATCGGCTACGGGGTCAAGTTCTGTCCGCGTGAGTTCAATCCAAAAGGAGACGAACGGTTGCAGTGGCTGGAAACCTTCGTTAAATGAAAGAGCAGGTTCCGGGTCTCAGGTTCCCACCCACAAGGGGCTGCCATCCTTGACGGACAGCCTGAAATGATTCCCGCTCACACCTGCCGATTCAATAATCGGACCCCGCACGGCCGTTGTCAACTGCAATTTGCCCCAGCCGCAAAGCAACCGGCGAAACCGCCCGCTTTGTCTCCTGGCGCGCAACTGTTCACTGCTCACTGTTCGTTCACTGCCCGTTTTATTCCCGCGCCGCGCCGGCTTGGAAACAGACGGCGCCTTGGCCCGCGGCGGGCCAAAACCGAAAAGCGCGGGGAGTTGAGTATTGCGTCCCTACGGAAATTCCCCGACGTGTACGCAAATCGTAATATCGCCGAAGTAAATTTAGAAACGAATCACCACGCGAGCGCCTCGGGGGCGTCGCCAAATAATTTGGCGAGCGCAGGGATTTTGTCGTGCTGGCGTTTCATCTCGAACCACACATAAGGGTGAGGCCTCTTTCTGATTTTGTTTTTGACCTCATCGGCGCGATCAACGTTCTTCCTTTTTTCCTTTGCGGCAATGTAGTTCTTCAACAAAGCTTCAAATGCCTCGTAGGCCGATTGCCGTGCGTCGCGCAAATACGCGCGCTTTTCAAAACCCAGAAGTTCCAAAGTGTATTCAGCGCGTTGGCGATCCAATCTGCTAAGCCCTTCCCGGGGCACGATTGCGAACGTTGCCGAAAGATCGAGATAAAGAAAACGCGTTGGATCCTCCTGCCGAGGATTGATAAACGCGGAAGGGCCTTTTGGCGGTCGTGCCGGCGGCTCACCTGTTGTTCTTTCGAGTCGCTCGATCTCTCGCTTCGACCGATCAACCACTGCAGTTTTCGCAAGTTTCCGCTTGTTGCAAATTCCGCACGAATATAGGAAGTTTTCCCAATCAAACACGATATCAGGATAGAACGACTTGGGCCGGATATGGTCGACTTCGTCCGCCGCGCTGTCTTCGCAGTAGCCGCACCGTTGCGGCCCAGCGCACATTTCAGCGAGCTTGGCCCGTACGACGGCGAACGTCGGATTGTTTTTCTTGTTTTTTTTCTTCCAATCGGTCTGCGCTTTCTCTATTCGTCTTTCGTAATTCTTTACGGCAGAAACGTCTCGCTGCCAAACGCGAAGCTGGCGGTTCACGTTGTCCGGAAGGTCAACGTCGTGAAGTCGGATCATTTCCTGGCCGTGCGCTTGGTCTTCTCAAGTGAAATCGCCGACGACATGCTGGGAAGCGTCGCACGCAAATTTACCTGCTCCGTTTTTTGCTGTTTCGTCAAGCTGCCGAACAGTTCCTTTTGGTTTAGTTCGGCTAACCGGCTAACCATGCGTCGACCGCTTTCCGACTGTTCGACGCCTTCGCCGAAGTCCTCAGTTGCGTAGGCGTCGAGAACCGATCCATAGATAATTCTGTTCAACTCGGAACCTTCGAGCATTTGTCCCGTGTCGCCCGATCCCGGTCGCGGCAAACGAAAAACAGTGCCCTTTTCAGCCGCGCGACACACCAGCGGACTATGCGTGGTCACGATGAACTGGACCTTAGGGAAATGTTTGCAAAACCAATACCCGATCTTCTGTTGCCACGTTGGATGCAGGTGCGCGTCGATTTCGTCAATTAACACGACGCCGGGCATCCTAATCTGCGACGGGTTCTTTTCGTTGAAAATCATTCGTCTCATCTTCGCCGGCGAATGAAAAATAGAATAGACCTCGTACATTTGCCTTATCAATTCGAATGTCATACTCAAGATCGAACGATAGCCATCGCTTAGATCTTCAACCGAAACGCGACAACCGTTGCCGTCAACAAAATAGACCGCGTCGGAGCTAATGCCATCCAGCCGCACTTGATGGGGCAAGAAGCCTTCTTGATTTACAAATTTCTTTAAGCTTTCCAAGAACTGGTAATCGTCGTCCGTCTTTGTTTCCAAAACCCGATATTGAAGTTTCTGTAACCACGATATGCATTCCGACAACGCAACGTTTTCGCCAAAAACTGTAAGGTGACGGGCCAAAATAGGGTTCGAATAATAGAGTTTTTCGGCTTCCTTATCACCGCCCGCGAACCGTCGAAAAGGCCCGTAAGCTGCCGTAAACCATTCGTCATATAGAAACGCGGACGTGATGCCTTCAAAAATCGGCAAAACGGAGTTACGGGGGGGCTTTCGGGTTAGTTTTACGGTGGCAGGGTATTCGGGAGACATACGCCGCCGATCTGCGGGAGGCTTGTCGTCCCAAACCGAGATTTTGATCCTTCCTGATTTTTCATCTCCTCGAAGCCAGTCATCCCATTTTTGCCTGGAAGCCGCCGCTTCCGATTCACCGATCATAGCCAGCGTAATCGCTCGAACAACTGTTGTTTTCCCTGAGCCGTTGTCCCCGATGATTACGTGCCAGCCGGGCGCTTTCTTCGGTGAAATGCGCCAGTGCAATTTTTCGATGGAACGAATGTTTTCGATGTCGACTTTGGTAATGTACATAGCTTTCCCCGGCGCAAATCCAGAACGTTCTGACTCATCGACTATAATGCCTATGTACCGCAAGCGCATGAACGAAGTCAATCTGGACGAAAACGCGTCGAAACAAGCCGCGATAGCCGGCTAGACGCAAAAAGTCGCGCACCGCGGTTGCGGAACCCGTTCCACTTGGGCGGAAATAAAGGGATTCGACCGCTCGGTACGCTTCTGACGTGCCCACCCACACTTACTCCCCCGCGTCCGATTGAAACTTTGGCGTGATTTCTGCTTTCCGCGCGACCGGAAAGACCGATGCGAGCGCATTAAACGTCGCGGCCGATCCCGCGTCAATACCGGCCGGCCGTTCCAGGCCGCCGATTCGCATAGCGCCACATCATTATGATCGATGTTGAATCATATTGATGAAATGCGCCTGCGACAGTTTCGGCGGTTCATCCTTTAAAGTCCCGAATTCCCAGCACTTACGTGACCTCGCGGGAATGGCACGAGGCTTGAAAGAAACGGAACACGAGATCTGTCGAAGCCGCGAGGCTGACAGGAGGAGAGGATTACATTGGTCGAAGCTGAAGGGAAACGCGACGCGCCAGCGGCGGCTGACACCGCTGCACCGCCGGCCGCTCCAACCGACGCCGCGCCGACCGGCGAGCGCCCGGTCATCGTCCAGGTGCGGAACGTGGTCGTGCGCTACGGCGAGGCGACGATTTTGGACGGGGTGAGCTTCGACATCCGCGAGGGCGAAATATTCGCGATCCTCGGCGGCTCGGGGTGCGGCAAGAGCACGCTGCTCCGGCAGCTCATCGGCCTCGAAAGACCCGCGGCGGGCAACGTGCTCATCGACGGCGACGACATTTCGGCGGCGGAAGGCAAGGAGCAGGAAAAGATCCTGCGGAAGATCGGCATTCTGTTTCAAAACGGCGCGCTGTTGGGCTCGATGACCGTGGCCGAAAATATTTCGCTGCGCCTGCTCGAATATTCCGACCTCCCGCCGGCGATCATCGACGTCATCGTCCGCATGAAACTCTCGATGGTCGGCCTGGAAGACATTGAATACGACATGCCCAGCGAGCTTTCGGGCGGCATGAAAAAACGGGCGGCGCTGGCGCGGGCGCTCGCCATGGACCCGCGGATACTTTTTTGCGACGAGCCGTCGTCCGGTCTCGACCCGATCAGCGCCGCGGAACTCGACAATCTGCTGATCCAGCTCAATCGCTCGCTGGGCGTGACGATCGTCGTGGTGACGCACGATCTCGCCTCGATCGCGGCCATCGCGCACCGCGCCATCATGCTGGACAAATCGGTGAAGAAAATCATCGCCGAGGGCAAACCCGCCGACCTCAAAGAACACAGCGACAACCTATTGGTGAAAAACTTCTTCAACCGGGTGGCCGAAAGCGGGGAGAACCTCAATATCCGGCCCGGGAAGGAAAAGCGATAATGTCGGCCGAAACGCATAAATTCAAAGTCGGACTTTTCGTCGTGGGCGGGGTCGTGATTATCGCCGCCGGCCTGATCTGGCTAGGGGCCACGAAATTCTTTTCGGCGACGAAACCTTACGTCACCTACATCAACGAATCGGTGCAAGGCCTCGACGTCGGCTCGGCCGTGAAATTCATGGGCGTTTCCGTCGGGACCACGACCGCGATCAAAGTCGCGCCGGACGGCAAACTGGTGGAAATCCGCATGGAAATGCGGAAGGATTTCCGCCGGCAACCGGATATGCTGGCCGAACTGGCCATGGCCGGAATCACCGGGATGAAGTTCATCGAGATCACGCGCGACGCGGAAGCAAAAGTGACGCCGCTCGATTTTCCGCCGGCGGGCGACTACATTCCGGCGAAGACTTCCCCCACGCAGAAGATTCTCGACGAGGTCGGCGTCATCGCCGCGAAGCTGGAGCAGGTCGACTTCGCGGGGATCAGCGACGAAACGAAGAAAACCATCGCGACCATCGGCGACGCGGCCGACCGGCTGAAGTACCTGCTCGACAAAAGCGCGACGGAAGACACCATCGACGAGATCGCGGCGACGCTCAACGAAATCAAGGCCGCCGGCGCCGAGGTGAAGGGCGCAATGACCGAAATTCACAAGACGGTCTTCAATTTCAACCAGACGTTCGAGCGCGTGAACGACGAAGTCACGGCCACGCTGATCAATCTGCGCAACACCAGCGCCAACCTGTCGCGCATTACCGAGCAGATCAGCGAAGACCCCGCGCAATCGTTCCTCGGCCGGCCGGCGCCGGAGCGGGGCGGCGCCTCGACGAAGGAGGACGAACGATGAAACGCGTTTGGGCCGTAGGCGCAGTTCTCGTCCTGGCGACGTTCCTGGGCGGCGTGGCCTGCATCAGCGTCACCCGGCCCTACAAGGAAGTCTTCGATTACCAGATCGTCTACGACGCGCCCGCGCCGGCGACCGGCCTGCCGTTCAAGAACGTCGTGGTGCGCATCGCGCCGTTCAGCGTCGCGCCCGCTTTCGACAAACGAAAGATCATGTATTCGACCGGCGCGAATCGGTTTGCCGTTTACCAATATCACTCGTGGATCTCGAGTCCGGGCGATATGCTGACCGACCTTTTGATCCGCGACATGATTGCGTCCGGCTGCTACGAGGCGGTGATCGACCTGCGGGGCTCGATCGTGCCGCAGTATCAACTCGAAGGCGTCGTCGAGCAGATCTACGAGAAAACCGAGGGCGACGTGTGGTGGTCGACGCTGCGCCTGCGCGGCCTGTTCTTCGCCTACGGCGCGGACGGCGGCAAGCAGGTGCTGTTCCAGCGGGTCTACCAAAAGGAAGTCCGAACCGCCGGGCACGAGCCGGGCGACATTGTCGCTGCGATGGGCGAGGCCGCAAAGGCGATTTCGATCGAAGTGCAGCGCGACGTCAACGCGGCAGTCGCGACGTACGAAGGTCAAAAACCTCCCGACAAGCCGAAAGAGTAACCGCAACCCGGCGGCGCCCTCATTTTGATCGATGATGGATCAGATTGATGAAGTGCGCCGGCGCTCTAATCAGCCGGCTTTTTTCGTAAGACTGGGAAATCGGGCACTTAGGTGCGGGCGGGCTCATGGCACGACGCGTGCAGACTCATTGAACAAAAGGGGTTATCGCAATGAAATGTAGAAATTGGTTTGCATTGGTTTTCTTGGCCACGGTGCTGCTCGCTGGCCCCGGCGCCTGCGGCAGTTCCAACAGCAGCAATCACGCTGCGAGCGCGACCGACGACGATGCTTCTCCAGCCGACGATGACGATTCGACGGCCGACGACGACGCCAGTTCGGCGCCCATCGTCATCTCGACGATCCCTGCCGCCGGCGCCACGGACGTCGCGGTCAACGAGGCCGTCACCGCCGCCTTCAACGAGCCGATGGACCCCGCGACGATCGATGCGGCCACGTTCACGCTGCTTCGCGGATCGACGCCCGTTGCCGGGGCGGTCACCTGCGTTGGCGCGACCGCGCTCTTCACCTTGACAACCAATCTCGACCCGAACACCAAGTATACGGCGACGATCACGACCGGAGCCCAAGACGCGGCGGGGAATCCGCTGGCGAGCAGCTTTGTATGGAACTTCACGACCGGCGCCGCATCCGACACTACCCGCCCCGCAATCGTCTCGACGAACCCGGAGAACGAGGCAACAAATGTGGCCTTGAACGCGAAGGTGTCCGCCGCTTTCAGTGAGGCGATGGACCCCCTCACGCTCACCACGGACACCTTCACGTTGTTTGATGGGACGACGCCTGTCGCCGGGGCGGTAACTTGCGTCGCCGCTGCCGCGCTCTTTGCGCCGACAGCCAACTTGGCCCCCAGCACCCTTTACACGGCCACGATTACGACCGGGGTCACGGACCTTTCGGGCAATGCGCTGGCTGCCGATTACGTGTGGAGTTTCACCACCGGAACGGCGTCGGACGCGACGCGCCCCACCGTCGTCTCGACCAACCCTTTGAACAACGCGACGGACGTGGCGCTCAACGCGACCGTGAACGCCACCTTCAGTCAGGCCATGGACCCCCTGACGATCACGGCGGCGGCATTCACGGTGACGGGGCCGGGCGGCGCCGCGGTGGCGGGGATGGTCGTCTACAATGCCTTGAGCCTGATCGGCTCGTTTACGCCGAACAGCGACCTCCTGCCGACGACAACGTATACGGCGACGATTACCACCGCCGTTACGGACCTGGCGGGCAACGCGCTGGCCGTGGATTACGTGTGGAGTTTTTCGACCGGAACAACCGCCGGCAATCTAACGCCCGTCAACCTCGGATCGTTGAGCACGTTCGTGGCCGTGGCCGGCGCCGGCCTGACCAATTCCAACTCGGGCGGCATCACCACATTGAATGGCGACGTCGGGTTGTACCCCACGGCGACGTGCCTTGGCGACGGCGCGCCCTGCACGGCGACCGATCCGATCATCAACGGGACGTTGTACGCGGACGATCCCGCGGGCGTGGCCGCCCAGGCGAAAACGGATTTGACGGCCGCGTATGTCGACGCCATGTCGCGGCCGGCAGGCACGATAGTCAATGACATTTCCGGGATGGTCCTGGCCCCCGGCGTTTACACCTCCGATTCCACCATGAGCATCGCCGTGGGCGGGACGGTCACGCTCGACGGCCAGGGCGACGCGAATGGCGTCTGGATCTTCCAGATCGGGTCGTCGTTCACCGTGAACAACGGCGCCCAGGTTCTGTTGATCAACGGCGCCAACGCCAACAATGTGTACTGGGCGATCTTCGCGTCATCGACGCTGGGATCGAACGTCAGCTTCCAAGGCGACATTCTGGCTGGCGCCTCGAACTCGGTGGGCGTCGGCTCGGTGGTAACCGGCAGGCTCTTGTGCACGACCGGACAGATCACCCTTTTGCACAATACCATCACGCTGCCGCCCTTCTGATTTGCTGGGAGGAATCATGAACAATCGGACTAACGATCTTCAGGAAATGGCGGCGGAGTTGGCGCAGCGCAACGAAGAATTGCGCAAAGAAGTCGAATCGCGCCGCCAACTCGAACAGGAATTGTTGCAAACCAAAGAGACGGCCGAGGCGGCCATCAAGACCCGGAGCGCTTTCCTCGCGGCCATGAGTCATGAGTTCCGCACGCCGTTGAATTCCATCCTCGGTTTCTCCGGACTGTTGCAGGAAAAGGCGCTCGGTCCGTTGACCGACGAGCAAGCCGGTTATGTCGGCATGATCGCCAGCAGCGGACAACATTTGCTGCGGATGATTAACGACAGCCTGGATATTGCGCGCATCGAAGCGGGGAAAATGGAACTGACGGTTGCGGATTCGGACGTGGGCGCCCTGTTGCAGGAAACCATTTCGCTGATGAACAACGAAGCGGCGCTCAATTGCCTGAGTCTGCGGAGCGAAACCGCGCCAAACTTGGCGGGCGCCAGGCTGAAGGTCGACGAACGAAAAATCAAACAAATCCTGCTCAATTTGCTGTCGAACGCGATCAAGTTCACGCCGGAAGGCGGCTCGGTCGTCGTCGCGAGCTGGCTTGCGGACGGCCAACTCGTGGTGCGGGTCAGCGACACCGGCATCGGCATCGACCCGAAGGACCAAGACCGCATCTTTGGCCAGTTCGAGCGAATCGAACAAGCCGACGGAAAAAACCGGCCGGGAACCGGGCTCGGCCTAGCCCTGACCCGCAAGCTGGTGGAAATGCACGGGGGAAAAATCTCGCTCGTCAGCGAAGGCTTCATGAAAGGATGCGCTTTTACGTTCTCGATACCCGGTCAGGCTGCCGCGACTGCCGCAAAACATGTGCCGGCGCTTGCCGTCGAGTTGAATGTCGCGGAAGAACAAGTTCGGCAGTGCCAGGAATTTGGCAGGGACAAACCGCTGGTTTTGGTGGTCGAGGACGACCGCAAATCCAGACAGCTTCTGGCCGAATACCTGCGGCTGGGCGGCTACGACACGGTATTTGCCGTCGACGGCGACGAAGGCGTGAGGCTGGCCCTGGAATACCGGCCGTGGGCGATCATCCTCGACTTCATCTTGCCGAAAAAGAACGGTCTGCAAGCGCTGGCGGAGATTCGCCGGCATCCGGAGACGCGCGAAACGCCGGTCGTTTTCGTTTCGATGGCCGAACGGCACGAAGCGGCGTTCGCCTTGGGAGCGATCGAGTGGCTGGTCAAACCGGTGGCCCGACAGAGGCTCAATGACGTGCTGGAACGGGCTGCCGCCGAGCGCGGCCATCCGCGGCTGAAGGTGCTAATCATCGACGGCGAAGAATCGCGGGATGGCCTGATCAACGCGGCCAAAGAGCGAAACTACGACGTACTTGACGCCTATAGCGGCCGGCATGGCGTCCAACTGGCAAGAGCCATCCGCACCGATTTCATTGTGGTCGATCTCTTTGCGCCGGAGATGGACGGGTTCGACGTGGTCGCAACGCTGCGCGGGGCCGCCGAGACCCGCGACATACCCATTGCCGTCTTCACTGATGCGGAACTTTCAGCCGAGGATAAAACGCGGCTGCTGCGATGCGCGCGGACCATCCTTCCCAAAGTTGCGAAGGAGCAATTGCTGGACGTGCTGCAGCAGACGTTTCAGGCGAAGAAAGCCAGATAGGCGGTCTGCGACCGGCGCGGCGACCCCATCATTTTGATCGATGTTGGATCATATTGATTGAGGCTAGCCAGCGCCCTGATCGGCCATTTTCCTCGGGGATTCCATTACATTCAGGCACTTACGTCAGGGCGCGAAACTGGCACGGCACGTGCGTCCCTTTACCGGCAGAAAGGCGTTTGCGGCCGGGGGCTGAAGCTCCGGCGCGAACGAATAAATGATGGAAAACTGGCAACTCACACTGCTCATCCTGGGCTCCGTGTTCGTCGGGGCATTGATTCCGATCTTCGTCATGATCGCCATCGCGGTCTATCGCGGCAGCAAAGAAATTTCGAACATCGGCGCACAGCTCGCGCGGACGATGACCCACGTCGAAACGATATCCGATCGCATCGAGACGTTGAGTCTGGGCCTCAAGGGCGGGGAAACGAACGTCGCGGACGTTCTGACCTCCGTCGGCGCCGTGGCCCGCGGCCTCGAACGAAACATGAAAATCATCAATATTGTCTCGGCGATCCTGACCTCGGTCGAGCCGGCCATCGCCGCTTTCATTAAAACGCGATTCCCGACGGAAGAAACCGGAAAACCTCGCGCGCCCGCCGTCGCCGCGGTCCCTGACAACGGACATCCCGTGGCCCCGACCGTTGTGTCGCCGAAGAAAACGAAGGACGTAGCGTAGCGGAAAGCAGCAAGCGATGACCGAACAAGACAAATTCCACCCCGCGACGCGCCTCCTGGTCATTGCCGCGGCGATTGTGTTCCTCATCTGGGGCATCAGCCAGGCGCAGGCGGTCTTGGTGTCGTTTCTGGTCTCGGTTTTTCTGGCGATTCTCGCGACGCCGCCGGTGTTCTGGCTCGAACGAAAACGCGTGCCCGTCGTCGTCGCCGTCATGATCGTCGTGGCCGGCATGGTCTTTTTCCTCGCGGCGATCGGCGCCGTGGTCGGCACGTCGATCAACAGTTTTTACGCGGCGCTGCCGCAGTACCAAACGCGCATCCAAGAACAGGTGGCGGCCTTCACGGTGTTTTTGGCGAGCCACCGCATCGCGCCCCCCGGGAAACTCTTGGCCGACTACGTCAACCCGGGGGCGATCATGAACCTGACTGCCGGCCTCTTCCGGCGACTGGGCTCGGCGTTTTCCAATATTGTGCTGATCATGCTGACGGTGACCTTCATTCTGCTGGAAGCCGCCAGCTTCCCGGTCAAACTGCGCGCGGTCCTGGGCGATCCGAAGCAAGTATTTCCGCAGTTCACCAAATTCGCCGACGACATGAAACGCTACATGGTCATCAAGACTCTGATCAGTCTGGCCACGGGAATTCTGGTCGCCATCTGGTTGACCATCCTGCGGGTGGATTTCCCCATTCTCTGGGGCTTTCTGGCGTTTCTGCTCAATTACGTCCCGAGCATCGGCTCGACGATCGCCGCCGTTCCGGCGGTCCTTCTTACCTTTGTCGAACTCGGCTTCTGGAGGGCCGGCGTCGCCGCTTGCGGATATGTGGTGATCAATATGGGGCTGGAATATGGCGTGGAGAAGAGGCTGATGAGCCGGAAACTCGGCCTTTCCACGTTGGTAATTTTTCTTTCGTTGATTTTTTGGGGGAGCCTGTTGGGGCCGATCGGCGCGGTGGTGTGCGTGCCGCTCACCATGACGCTGAAGTTCGCCTTTGAGAGCAGCGAAAGCACACAGTGGATCGCCGTTTTGCTCGGGCCGGAGCAGGTGGCGGAGAAAATATCGCCGACGCCGAAAAAGCGGATTCGTTTGCACAAAGCGAAAGTCGCTTGAGGCCGGGCGCTGGGTCGAAACACGTTGGCAAGGAGAAGAAGATGAAAGGCAATAATCACGAAAAGAACCTCGATGCGCTCAACGCCGGCATCGCGAAATCCCGCGAGGAAATCGCCGCGCTGACCGCCGGGTTGCAGAAACTCGAGGAATCGAAAATCGACGCACCCGCGGTCGACGCGGAGCGCCCGCCCGAGCGGCCGGTCAACGGCGAACGGCACGACGGCGCCTGGGCGGGCTTTTGGCAAAAGCTCGACGCCGTCGAGGCCCGCGGCGAAAAGGTCGCCAAGGGCCTTGCGGTGGAAATCCAGCGGCATCCGTTGATCGGCGGCGCGGCGGCCTTCGGCCTCGGCTTCGCGATCGCCAAGCTGCTGTTCAAGAGAGGCAAGAAGGTCTCCGCGCAATGAAAACGATGCTGCCAAGGCTTATGTGGGGCGGCCTGATCGCGGTGGCCGCACTGTCGTTCGTGCAGCTCGGTTGCGCGTCGATGATGAACGACGCCGCGAAAGGGGCCGTGCCCGGCATGGTGTCCGGCGTCGCCGAGGGGCTCGCGGATCCCAACAACCAGCGCCTGTTGCTCTCGTCGGTCGACGAAGGCCGCGTGAAGACGGCCAGCGCCCGCTTGAGCGCCGGCTTCATGGACGGCGTGCTGGATACGCTGGAAAATCCGACGCGGCGGAAACGGATCGAGACCGTTTTGAACGGTCTGACCACGATGGTCGCCGGCACGGCGGTGGACTCGGTGTTCGCGCGGGTTTTCGACGAGAAACTTCAGGGGCGCATGCGGCTCGCCATGCGGCAAGACGTAGCCGAACTCATCGGCACGGTGTTCGATGCGGTCGGCGCCAACGCGGGAACTTCCGAGGAACGGACCGCCGCCATCAGCGGCGTGGTTCATGACATCGCCAAACAAGCGACGCTCGGCTTCCAGGATGCGCTCGACGAAACGCGCCGCGATCGCGTCAGCGGCGCGATGCCGAAAGCGGACGGGGCGCTGGTCATCGGCGCGAACAACGCGTCGCGCACCGGCACGCGAATTCTGTGGACGCTGGGTATTGGATTGGGCGCCATCGTTCTCGCACTGGCAGTCACGTTGGTCGTGATTGGCCTCAGGAGTCGAGCGCGTCGGTCCGAATTGGCGGAACGCGACGATGCGCTCAACTTGCTGACGGAAGCGATCAAAACGACGTCCAGTCGACCGGGCGCCGGCGAGCTTTATGCGGCGCTGAACACGTCGCTGCGCGATCGGGCGGGCGGCGAACGCATCCGCAAAGCGCTCGGCGACTTGACCCTGGCGAAGAGCATTCTCGGCGAGGACCCGCCGGCCGCCGCAAGCCGTGACGTCGAACCGCAACCGACCGCGCACCGAAACGGGCGGCGGCGGATCGTCCGCGCCCGGCGCGGCGTCTTGCGCGAATCGCGGAAGAATCCGGCGTGAAAGCGATCGGCATCGTGGGGGCAACCGCCGTCCGGCGCATTTTGCCTTCCGCGCGAGCGGCGGCCCGTCGTTTTGATCGATGATGGATCAGTCGAAAGGCCGAGCCGTTCGGCGCAACTCGCTTTTCGCCGGGGTGTCTTTTGGCCGGTTCGCTTGCCGCCGATTGGGCGTTTTCAATTGTTGCAACCAAGCGTCAAAAGAATGCGGTCGATGTCGGACAAGTTCCCGACGATCGTCGCGCGCCCGCGCGGTCCCTCCACGAGCAGCGTCGGCGTCACGAGGACGTTGTTGTCCAAAGCGGTCTGAAAGTCTTCCACGACGTCCACGATCGTGATCGTGGCGGTTCCGTCGCGCAGGTACTCCGCGCAAATGTGACGAAGGTTTTCCCGCGCCAGCGCCGAATTGGTTTCGTCCCCCGCCACGAACAACATGAAGCGATAAGGGATGGGCTGCGCCATTCTGCTCATCATCGACCTCCCGACGCCTTGGGCGCCCGGCCCGGGCGCTTGGACGGCGAATTTGCCGCCAACATCTTCCGGGAAGCAAGTTTGATGCCATTATCGGTGATGCAAAGGTCATGGATCCACGGAGAATGCTTGCTGCCCCGGGCCTTCAGCACCACCAGCGACCGGTGCAGTTCGTCCTGGGCCGCTTCGAACCACAACTGGATGACGGTGTCCACCAACGAGGAGAAGCCAATTCCGCTCAGGTCCTCGCCGACGGCGGAGCCTTGCATCTGGTTGGTGAGCACGCAAGTGATGCCGCGTTCTTTGCAGGCGGTCACCAACCGCATGAGGTAATCGAACGCCGCCTTCCCCGTACCCATGCGCGCGCAGGCCGAAATTGCGTCGACCACCACGTGCTCCGGTTGCAACGACTTGATCGCTTGCAAGTCGTGGAACAGGTGGTCGTCCGATCCCATGCTTTCGGGCAACCGGGAGACGATTTTCAGGCAGCCGGCGCTCAGGGCGGATCGCAATTTGATGCCGGAACTTCGGACGGCCGCTTCCAGCGCTTCCGGCGATTCCTCGTAGCTGATGTAAAGCGATTTCTCACCCCGGGCGCAGGCCGCTTGCACGTGCGTGCAGGCGATGGTGGTTTTTCCCGCGCCGCTGGATCCGGCGATCAGGACGCACGCGCCGCGCCGGTGTCCGCCGCCGAGGGCCGTGTCCAAATCGGCGTTTCCCGTGGATTGATACGCGCCCAGCGGCCGATGCGCGAGCTGCGCCGACGCGATTGGGACCAGGGAAATGCCGGTGGCGCCGATCACGTAGGGATATTCATTCGAGCCGAAAGCGGAACCTCGATATTTGAGGACGCGCAGGCGGCGAGTGCTGACCTGGTCCGACACCCGATGATCGAGCCGGATGACGCAGTCCGCCATGTAATCGAGAAAACCGAAGCGCGTGGACATATCGGGATCATCGTTCGACTTGACGGATAAGAGAGCCGTGATTCTTTTTTCGTCGAGCCACTCATGAAGGGAATTCAGTTCGTCGCGGGCGCGCGCCGTATCGTCAAAACGACGCATCAGGATGTCGATGGCGTCGATGACCAATTGCCTGGCGCCCATGGCCTTGGATTTCCCATCGATGATGGCCATCAGGGCGTTCAAGGAGAAGGGGCCGGCCGTCACGGCCGCCGGGTCCATCTTGGCGTGGTAGATGAACAACAGCCCCTTTTCTTCCAGGGCCGGAAAATCCCAGCCCAGAGTCGCCGCGTTTTCGCGGACGGCCGCCGCGCTTTCCTCGAAGGTGACGAAGATCCCCGGCGTGCCTTTCAGGGCGCTGTAGTACAGGAATTGCAGGGCAAAAAGAGTTTTGCCGGAGCCCGGTCCGCCTTTCAGCATCGTCGTTCGGCCATCCGGGTACCCGCCGCCGAGCACCTCTTCCAAACCATCGACGCCGGCATTGAGCTTCGCCAGGCGCGTGGATTGGAAAATGGAATTCGCGGGGACCTCTTTCTCTTTGCCCATGGTCAACCTCCTGACAGAAGCACCCGATGCGGTGCACTCAGCTTTTCGCCGGGGCGCTTTTTCGGCCGGTTCGCTTGGCGGCGATCCCGCCGTAACTTTTGAGCTTCCGGTACAGTGTCGCCGAGCCGATGCCGAGTTGCTCGGCCGTGCGCGTCTGATTGCCGCCGTTGCGGTCGAGCACCGCCATAATGTAGTCCTTTTCGACGACGTCGAGCGTCTTCACACCGCCTGAAGTCGACGGGAACGGCATCGCCTGCCGGACCTCCTCGGGCAAATCGTCGAGGTCCGTGCGGGTGACTCGCGAGAGCGCGACCGCGCGTTCCATGGCGTTCTGGAGTTCGCGCACATTGCCCGGCCAGTCGTACCGCAAGAGTTGATCCGCGGCGCGCGGCGACAGCCCGGTGACCGGACGCTTCAGGCGCAACGCCGCCTCGGCCAGCAGGATGCGAGCGAGCGGCAGGATGTCGTCGCGGC
>CAZHPN010000081.1:0-24932 GCA_964534375.1 uncultured bacterium
GTTTCTCGACGGGCGGTTTCGCGGGCGGCGGCGGGAGCGCGCCGGCGCCGCCCGACGCGACCGCCCAAACGGCGACCATGGACCCCGCCAGATACGCGGCGACGATCCAGGCCTCGACGATCGGGGTCTGGGCGGCCCAGGCGCCAACGGCGACGCCCAGCGCGCCGGGCGCGACGAACAACCCGAGCGGCGCCGAACGGCCGACGGCGGCGCGGATGGCCAGTCCGCCCGCGCCGACATGGAACACGGCGTTGCCCAGCGCCCCGACGACGACGGCCGCCGCCGCATTCAGCGGCAGCAGCAAGACCGCCGCGAAACAGAGGCCGAGACCCGCCAGGGCGCCGTCGCGCAGCCGCCCCAAACGGTCGAGCGCCCACCCGAGCGCCGGTTGGACGGCGAAAGCGAGCAGATCGTAAGCGATGATCAGGCGAAAGAAATCGTCGCGCGGCGTGTGAAAAATCGCGTGGCCGCGAAACAGCACCCAGATCGTCGTCGCGTCGACCACGCCGTGGACGACGCCCAGCGCGAGCGGCAGCGTTCGCGGCGGCCGGGCCGTCGCCTGAAGGCCGTGGTCGGTCATCGCCCTTGCGCCATGTGAAAGTTGCCTTCTGTCCGTTGGGTGAGATTCTACGCGGCTTCCGCCGGCGGGGAAATGGTTCTTCTGTGTGCGAATTGCGGCTCGGCGTTGCGCGTAGGGCCGCGCCTGAATCCCGACTTGGCCGCGCCTTAGGTAAGATCCCGGCCCTGCCCGACATACAGTTCGCGAACACTGTCATAAATTGCCGCCGAGCCATTTCTATCGACCTTGTCGCGAAGGACCAACCATGAGACGAATGTTGCTCGTCCTGATTTTGATTTTCGCTGCCTTCACGGCGACGGCGCGCGCGTCCTGGGAAATCGAGGCGATGGGCGGTTCCGCGTACAACCTGCCGCTGCCGTTGTCCATCCATCAACACGACGAACCCAATATGGACTTTCTCGCGCGCTACGACGAGCGAACGTTCGTCAGCACGCCGTATTACGCCTGGCGGACCGGTTGGTGGTTCGACAACAACCAGGCTATCGAATTCGAACAGATTCACCACAAAATCACGCTGACCAACCGGGGCGACGCCGGACCGGGCAACATCGAATGGTTCGAAATTTCGCACGGCTGCAACCTGATGTACTTCGACTGGGCGATCAACGTCTGCCCGGCGCTCGACGCGGCGGGCAACCCGATCTGGTGGCACGATTTCATCGTGCGTTTGGGCGCCGGCCCGGTGATCACGCATCCGGAAGGCGAAGTGCGCCACCGGCGATTGCCCAGCGGCTCCGGTTTGCTGCGCATGGGCTACTACCTTTCCGGCGAAACCGTCCAGGTCGCGGTGGAAAAGCGATTTTACCTCTGGAAGAGGCTGTTCCTGTCCCTGGAAGTCAAAAACACCGATTCCTACGTAACGGTTCCCGTGTGGCACGGCAATGCGGACGTGCCCAATGCGGCCTGGCACGGCTTGCTCGGCGTCGGCTACGAATTTTTCCGCAAAGACCCCAAGAAGAGCGTCGTCATCCAGGAAAGCACCCCGGCGCGAAACCCCGCGCCGGACAGCATCGCAGGGTTTCCGCCGCCGGAAACGCCGCCGAAGCCGCCCGTGGCCCTGCTCACCGCCCGCCCCGAGTACGGCATCGGCGGCGCGTTCAACCCGCGTGCGCATTGGGGCGGCGCGGCGCTCGAACCGTACATCATGCCGACCCCGGATCGCGGGTTTATCGTCTCGCCGTTGCTGACCTTCGGCTGGGGGTCCAGCGGGACGCTCAGCAGCTACAATTTTTCGCAATACGCGATCGCGGTCGGCCTCGGCTACCAATGGTATTTCGGGGCCGAAAAGGCGACGAGTTTGTATTTGATGGCGCACTTCGGCGGCGGCCAGATCACGCGGCAAAAATACCTTTCGGGCGGATTCGGGTATGCCGACGCGACGATCGGCTCGTTGCACCGCTGGAAAAACGGCTTCCTGCTCGGCGGCGCGTTGATCGCGGACGGCCTCTTCGGGCGCCACACGCAATCCAGCGAGATTTTTGGCGGCTCGAACGCCGTCGGCGACCTTGAGATGTGGCGGCTGGGCGCCGTGCTGGGTTACGCGATCAAGTGATGCGGCGCTGCGCGACGCCGGAAGGGAGCGTCATTATGATAGTGATGCGCCCGGACAGCGTTCCGGAGCCGGCGGCATGGCGCCGGCGCAGGTGGGTTTGGAACCACGCGCGCGCAGGAGGGAGCCGCGATGAAGCGATTGGCCTTGATCGTTTGGCTGGCGACGGCGTCAACGCTCGTCATTTCCGCGGGGTCGTCGGCGCAGGATCTTCCGGAAATGCCGCCCTGGTTGCCCGCGACCGTGCTCACGGCCCGCCCGGAGTTCGGCGTCAGCGGCGCCTTCGGCCCGCGCACGGCGTGGGGCGGCTTGACGCTCGAACCGTGGTTCATGCCGACGCCGGATCGCCAGTTCATCGCGGCGCCAATGGCGTCGTTCGGCTGGGGCGCGGGCCGTCTTGACGTGTTTTCGCAGTGGGCCGTCGCGATCGGCCTCGGATACCAATGGTATTTCGGCGCCGCGCAAGCGACGAATGTGTACCTCATGGCGCACGTCGGCGGCGGCCAGATCACCCGACGAGAATTTCCCACCATGCCGTTCGGCTACGGCGACGTGACGCTCGGCTCGCTGCACCGCTGGAAAAACGGCTTCGTGTTCGGCGGCGCGTTGATCGCCGACGGCCTCGTCGGACGCACGACGCGCTCGGACAAGATCTTCGGCGGCCCGGCGTGGCCCGGCTATCTCGAGATGTGGCGGCTCGGTTTGGTTTTCGGTTACGCGGTGCATTGACGCGCCCCGGCGCCGCGTCGCGACCATCGCGGCCGTGCGTAGGGCCGCGCCTTAGGCGAAACCCCGCTTGCGCCTTATGCGAAATGTCGGCCTCGCCCGACATACGGACCGCCCATGATTCCTTAGACTCCGGCGTCAACAAGCTTGCGACTTGTTTCGCGACGGAAACAAGCCGGCGAAAACTCCGGGGGCGGCATTGGGTGGAATCAGGAAAACGCGCGTCTTTCTGGTCGACGACCATCCGCTCGTGCGCGAGTGGCTCACCAACATGATCAACCAGCAGCCCGACCTGGTCGTTTGCGGCGAGGCCGACGGCGCGCCGCAGGCCCTGGAAGCGATCGGCGGCGCCAGGCCGCAGGTGGCCATCGTCGATCTTTCGCTGAAAAGCGGCTCCGGTTTGGAGCTGGTCAAGAACCTCAAGCAAACGTGCCCGGACGTCGCGGTCGTCGTTCTCTCGATGCACGACGAAATGCTCTACGCCGAACGCGTGTTCCGCGCCGGCGCGCGCGGCTACGTCATGAAACGGGAATCGACCTCAAAAGTGGTCGAGGCGATTCGCAGCGTCGTCAACGGCAAGCGCTTCATCAGCGAGCGCGTCGCCGCGGCGATGGTCGAGAGACTGGTCGAGGGCCCGCCGGACGGCGCGTCGCCCGTCGCTTCGCTGACCGATCGCGAGTTGGAAGTCTTCGAGCTGCTGGGGCAAGGCAAGGAAACACGCGAAATCGCCGCGATGTTGCACGTCAGCGTCAAAACCGTGCAAGCGTTTTACGCCCTCATCAAGAGAAAATTGAACGTGGCGACCGAGCGCGAACTGCTGCGCGAAGCCATTCGCTGGCACGAAAACCGTTCGTGACGCCGCGCGCAATCGGCTGGGCGCATAGGGCGGCGCCTTATGTGGTTCGGTGGTCGCGCCCTATGCAAGAATTCGGCCTCGCCCGACGAGATATTCGGCTCCGCCCGACATACATTTCATAAGTGTTTCTTTAGAATTTTTTCCGTGACGGCCGGTTGACGGCGTCGGTTTGCCGAACGAACGAAGCGCGATGGCAAACATTCGGCGCGCCGGGCGGCACAGGCGAGCCGCCGCCGATCGGGCGCGGGCCGCCGCTTCGCTTCGTTTTTTCGCTCTTTTGCATTGATGAATTCTTTGCGCCACGGCGCCCCGTCTTTACGATTTCTTGATCTGCGGAGCGTTACGTTTTTCGTGCGGAGCGGCAGCGGAGCCATCCGCAAGCTTCCGAGGCGCGTGAAATTTCAAGAAGTGCGGCCGCTTGGCGGCGGGCGGGGCGGCCCGCCGCGCAGGGAAAGGAAGTGTTTGATGAGAAGAACCGGGATCGAGCTCGCGAGCCTGTTCGCGGCGCCGATGTTGCTGGCGGCGGCGCTGTGCCTCGCGATCCCGGCCGCGTTCGCCGCGGAACCGGCGGCGTCGGCGAACCGCGACGCTGACGATGCGGTCCCCGCGAGCCTCTCGCTGGCCGAGGCCGAGCGCATTTTTCTCGAACGCGGACTCGATCTGCTGATCGCCGAAAACGGCGTCGAGGGCGCCCAGGGCGATCTGGCCGCGGCCGGCGCCGTTCCCAATCCGAACCTCGCCGTGACGGCCGACGTCGTGCCCAAACTCAATCGCGACATCCTCTACAAAAACATCGGCAAGTACATTCCGGCGAACGTCTGGGGGTTGGGCATCGGCTTGAGCGACAACGCCGCCATCGAAGACCAACTCTCGGGCAAGCGTTCGCTGCGCATCCTGGCAATGTCGAAGGCCTTGGCCGCGGCGCGGCTGAACGTCGAGGACATCAAACGCGTCGAACTGCCGCAACTGCGCGAGGCGTATGTTGCGGCGGTGATGGCCAAACTCAATCTCGACGCCGCGAAGGAATCCTTCGAAACGTTCGACACGCAGCTCAAGCTGAACCAGATGCGGTACGACCACGGCGCCATCAACGCGTTGGACCTTTCCCGCGTCCTGCAGGCGCAACTCGAAGCGCTGCAAGCGATCGACCAGGCGCAGGACGGCGTGCAGCAGGCGATGTCCGCGCTGCTGTTCCTGCTCGGCGTGCGCAGCGGCCTGCCGCAGGTCGCGCTCACCTCCGGCATCGGGTACGCGCCGTCAACGCTGCTCAAAGCCGCCACGATTCAGTCGCTCCACGAACTGGCGACGAAAAATCGCACGGACGTCAAGATCGCCGTCGCCAACATGGAGCAAGCCGATGCGGCGTTGCGTCAAGCCAAACGGTCGCGCCTGCCCGACATTCAACTGAATCTGGGGTACTCGGAAATTTGCGAGGGCGCCAACTGTTCGTCCGAGCCGGCGTTCAGCTTCGGCCTGCAAGGAAACCTGCCGATTTTCTATCAGCAGCACGGCGAAATTCAACGCGCGAGCGCCAATGTTCTGGCCGCCCAACGAACGGTCGAGAAGGCCAAAGCCCAGGTGCTTTCCGATGTTGCGCAGGCCTATGCCGGCTTTGACGCGGCCCGCAAGCAAGTCGAGCGGATGGAAAGCAAACTCCTCGAACAGGCCAAGCTGTCGCGCGATCTCGCGCAGCACATGTACCAGAACGGCGCCGCCTCGCTCATCGACTTCTTCGATGCGCAGCGGCAGTACGTCGCCACGAAGCTCGAATACAACCAGGACCTCGCGAACTATTGGTCCGCCGTCTACCAGCTCGAACAAGCCACGGCCACCCCCCTGCGGTGAGGAGCAACGACATGACTTTGGCAAGAGCACTGATTCTTCTCATCCTCGGCGCCTTGCTGGCCGCCTGCGCGGAAAGCGCGGCCAACGCGCCGGACAACGTCCCGCGCGCGGGCCCGGAATGGCGGTACATGCGCGGCTCGGGCTGGGTGCGCGTCAGGCCGACCGACATCCCGCCCGCCGACGAGGTGTGGCTATCCGAGGCGCAAATGACGAAGGCCGGCATCCGGATCGCCGTGGCCGCCGAGCAGGACATTCCGCAGGCGATTACGGTCGGCGGGCGCATCGCGTTCAACGATCTTCGCGTCACGCACGTCTTTTCGCCGGTCACGGGCCGCGTGACGCGCGTGTTTGCGCAGCCGGGGCAGCGACTCAAGAAGGGCGCGCCGTTGCTGGCCATCGCGTCGCCCGATGTCGGCCAGGCGTTCTCCGACGTCGTGAAGGCGCAGGCGGGTTTGGCGGCCGGGGAAGCCGATTTTCACCGCCAGGAAATTCTGTTCCGGTCCGGCGCCGCGCCGCAACGCGATTTCGAAGGCGCCGAGGACAATTACCGCAAGGCGAAGGCGGAATATGACCGCGCGCAGCAACGGGCAGCAGCGCTCAAGTCCGGCTCGCTCGACGCGGTGACGCAGGAATACACGCTTCGCAGCTTTATCGAGGGCGAGGTCATCGCCCGCATGGCGAATCCGGGCGCCGAGGTGCAGGGCCAATACTCGGGCGGAACCTCCAACGAACTTTTCACGATTGGCGACATCAAAGAGGTTTGGCTTTTCGCGGACGTGCAGGACACCGACTTGCCGCGCGTCCATGTTGGCGGCGACGCGGAAATCCGCGTCGTCGCGTATCCGGGCCGGGTTTTCCGCGGGAAAATCGACTGGATCTCGGAGACCGTGGACCCGGTCCTGCGCACCGCGCGGGTTCGTTGCGTGCTGCCCAACGAGAGTGAAGAGTTGAAACCCGAGATGTTCGCGACCGCGTCGCTCGTGCAGCCGCCGGTGCGCCGGCTTGCCGTGCCCGCCGAGACGGTTGTCCGCATCAACGAGACTTCGTTCGTCTTCGTCGCGGACGGCAAGCGGCCCGACGGGCGCATGATCTTCAAGCGCCGGGCCGTGGCCCTGGGCCAACGCGAGGGGGATTTGGCGGTGATTGCCGGCGGCCTGAACCCCGGCGAACGCGTGGTCACCGAGGGCTCGATCAGCCGCGACCAGCCGAACGACGAGGCGTGGCCGACGCAAGAGCAACTCGAGGCCGCCGGCATCAAGACGGCCGTGGTCGAGGAGCGCGACGTGGATGACGCGGTGTCGGTCGGCGGTCGCCTGACTTTCGACGACCTGCGCATCAGCCATGTCTTCTCGCCCGTGAACGGCCGCATCACGAAAGTCTTGGCCAAGCTCGGCCAGCAGGTGGAAAAAGGCACGCCGCTGGCGGCCATCTCGTCGCCCGACGTGGGCCAGTTCGTTTCGGACGTGGTCAAGGCGAAGGCCGACCTCATCGCGGCCGAGCACGAGCATCAGCGGCAGAAAGATTTGTACGGCTATTCCCCGACCGCACACGCCGGCACACTGAAAGACCTCGAAGCCGCCGAAAGCGCCTGGCGCAACGCCAAAGCCGAATTCGATCGCGCGCAGCAAAAAGCCCAATTGCTGAAGGCCGGGTCGGTCGACGATGTCACGCAGGAGTACATCCTGCGCAGCCCGATCGCCGGCGAGGTCGTGGCGCGGGCCGCCAATCCGGGCCTCGAGGTTCAGGGCCAGTACTCGACCGGCAGCAACGTCGTCGAGCTGTTTACGATCGGCAACGTCGATCGCTTGTTGGTGTTGGGCGACGTCTACGAGATGGACCTGCCGCACATCGCGAAGGGCGACGACGCGGCGGTCACGGTAGCCGCGTACCCGAATCTGCACTTGCACGGCGTCGTCGATTGGGTGGCGAGCGCACTCGACCCCGTGCTGCGCACCGCGAAAGTGCGCTGCATCATCGACAACCCAGACCATTTATTGAAGCCGGAAATGTATGAATCGCTGCGCATCTCTGTGCCGGGCAAGCGAATGCTGGCGATCCCGCGGCAGGCGCTGATGCGCGTCGAAAAGGACACCGTGGTGTTCGTCGCCACCGGCGAGCGCAAGGATGGCGGCGCGGTGGTCTTTAAGCGCCGCAAGGTCGTCGCGCTGGAAGACCGCCCCGGGGCCATGGTGCCGGTGCTGAACGGGCTCGAACCGGGCGAAACCATCGCCATCGAACACCCGATGCTGCTCCTCGGGATGATCGAGGCGCGTTCATGATGCAGCGCATCGTCGGTTTTGTCCTGCGGTACCGCGTCGCGGTCGCGGCGCTCGCCGCCTGCCTCGTCGTCGCCGGGCTCGCCGCGTTTCACGAGTTGCCGATCGAGGCCTACCCGAACCCGGTGCCGCCGCTGGTCGAAGTGATCGCCCAGCCGCCCGGGTGGAGCGCCGAGGAAACCGAGCGCTACGTCACGATTCCGCTCGAAATCGGTCTCTCGGGGATTCCGGGCCTCGACCACATCCGCTCGCAGTCGCTCTTCGGTCTGGCGGACGTGAAGTGCTATTTCAAATGGGGCACGGCCTACAAAGACGCGCGCCAGGAAGTCATCAATCGGCTGCAATTCATCACGCTCCCGTCGGGCATTCAGGGGCAGTTGTCGCCATGGAACGCCATTGGCGAGATCTTTCGCTACCGGCTCGTCGACCGGATTTACGAGGACCAAAAACAGCAACTTGAGAAAGAGATTAAAGACCCCGGCGAACTCGAAGCGAAACTCAAACCGCTGAGAGAAACGAGCCTGCTCAAACTCAAAGCGATCGAAGACTGGGTGATGGAGCGCCAGTGGAAGCAGGTGCCCGGCGTCATCGACGTGACCAGCTACGGCGGGCTTTCGAAGGAGTACCACGTCGAGGTTGACCCCTACCGCCTGAAAGGCCGCGGGGCGACGCTGGCGCAGCTCACGACGGCGATCGCCAACGCCAACCAAAACGTCGGCGGCCAGCGGCTCGAGTTGGGCGACCAGTCGTTCACGGTCCGCGGCATCGGGCTGATCGGCTCGCTCAAGGATATCGGCGATATCGTCGTGCTCGAACAAAAGGGCATCCCGGTGCGCGTCCGCGACGTGGCCGACGTGCGCATCGGCTGGTCGCCGCGCCTGGGCATCGTGGGCAAGGACGACGACGCGGACATCGTGCAGGGCATCGTGTTGATGCAGTACGGCGCGGAGACGGCGAAAACGCTCGCCGGCGTCCGGCAACGCCTCAAGCATATCCGCCAATTCGTCCTGCCCCCCGACCAGGGCGTCGAAATCGTGCCGTATTACGACCGCGGCGCCTTGGTGGATATCACAACACGCACCGTCATGGAAAACCTCCTCATGGGGATGGGCCTCGTCGTTGTGATATTGATCCTGTTCCTGGGCAACGTGCGCGCCGCGCTGGTGACGGCGCTCAACATCCCCCTGGCGCTGCTCGTCGCGTTCTGCGGCATGGTCGTCATGGGCGCCTCGGCGAACCTGATTTCTCTGGGCGCGGTCGATTTCGGCATTGTCGTCGACTCGACGGTCATCATGGTGGAGAACATCTTCCGCCATCTCGGCAAGCACGGGACCGGCGGGATTCGCAAGCGCGTCTGGACCGCCGCCGGCGAAGTCGGACGGCCGATGGCCTATTCCACCGTGATTATCGGCGTCGCATTCCTGCCCTTGTTCATGATGAAAGGCACCTCGGGCGTCATTTTCTCCCCGATGGCCCACACCTACGCCCTCGCGATCGGCGGCGCGATCATCCTCGCGTTGACGCTGACGCCGGCGGTCGCCACGTGGGTTTTGCCGGCAACGGCTGAAGAGAAAGAAAGCCGCGTCATGCAGTTTTTGCAGCGCCTGTACGCCCCGCTCTTCGACCGGGCGTTGCGGCATCCGAAGGGCGCGTTGCTGTTGATGCTCGTGCCGATTCTGCTGTGCGTCGTGCTTTTTCCGTTCCTCGGCGGCGAATTCATGCCCAAGCTCGAAGAGGGAAATTTCTGGATTCGCGCCACCCTGCCAATGTCCATTTCGCTGACCGAATCGGCGACGCAGGTGGGCGGGATGCGCAGCATTCTGAAGAGCCACCCGGAAGTGCTGTCGGTCGTCTCGCAACTCGGGCGGCCCGACGACGGCACCGACGTCGCCGGCTTTAACAACATCGAACTGTTCGCGCCGCTCAAGCCGTTTGGCGAGTGGCCGCGCGGGCTCACCAAGGAGAAGCTGACGGCGCAATTGGAGAAGGAATTCGAGCGCGGCTTCCCCGGCGTGATTTTCAATTTCTCCCAATACATCTCGGACAATGTCGAGGAAGCCGTCTCCGGCGTGAAGGGCGAAAACAGCGTCAAGGTTTACGGCCCCGACGTCGCCAAGAACGATTCGGCGGCGGGCGCGATTGTCGACGCTATGGGCAAGGTCCCCGGCATCGAAGATCTCGGTCTGTTCCGTTCGATGGGCCAGCCCAGCATCAAGATCGCGCCGGATCGCGTGGCGCTGGAACGCTACGGCCTCAACACGGGCGATGTCATGGCGGTGGTCGCCGCGACGATCGGCGGCCAGGCCGTGACGCAGGTCTACGAAGGCGAGAAGAGTTTCGCGCTGACGGTCCGCTGGAAGGAGCAATATCGCAACGGCGTCGACGCCATCCGGCAAATCGCCGTGGCCTCGCCCGACGGCAGCCAGATTCCGCTGGGGCAACTCGCGTCCGTGACCGAGGAGCCGAGCCCGTCGGTCATATACCGGGAAGACGGCCAGCGGTATTCGCCGGTGAAATTCTCGGTGCGCGGCCGCGACCTGCAATCCACCATCGCCGCGTCGCAGCGCACGATCGCGCAGGCGGTCCGGCTGCCGGCCGACAGCCACCTCGAATGGAGCGGCGAAATCAACGAACTCGAAGAGGCGAGGGGGCGCCTGAGTCTCATCATTCCGTTGACGCTCCTCATCATCGCGTTCCTCACGTATAGCGCCGTGAGAAACTGGATCGACACGGTGATCGTCCTGATCGATATCCCGCTGGCCTGCACCGGTGGCCTGCTGGCGCTGCTCATCACCGGCGAGCCGTTCTCGGTGTCCGCCGCGATGGGTTTCATCTCCATCTTCGGCATCGCCATTCAGAGCGCGATTCTCGTTGTGACCTATGCGCAACGGCAATGGGCCGAAGGCAAATCCCTGGTCGAAGGCGCACGCGAAGCCGCGAAACAGCGCTTCCGCCCGATTCTGATGACGACCGTGGTGGCGATGCTCGGCTTGCTGCCCGCGGCGCTGTCGCACGGCATCGGCGCGCAGACGCAGCGGCCGCTGGCGATCGTCGTAATCGGCGGCTCGCTGATCCTCGCCGTTTTGACCCAGGTGCTCCAGCCGCCGCTGCTGGTGCTCGCGCACGGGTGGCTCGACAAGAAAAACGGCGGGGCGACGCCCTCACCGACGATTCCGGCGCCCATCGTCCCAGCCGATTGAACTTTCTTCTGTCCTCCGAAATTCACGGCTTCGCCTCCGCGCCGGATGTCCGCCGAGCGCGCCTTGTCCCGCGCACCAGGGGTCCGAAGCGCCGGGGGTCCGAAGCGCCGGGTGTCCGAAGCGCCGGGTGTCCGAAGCGCCGGGTTGCCCACCCTGTGGCGAGACGGTACCATGCCGGCCCTGCTTCACGAGGTTTCCACATGAAACGCACGACGATTGCGATGGTGTTCCTGGTCCTGATTCTGACGGTCGGCGTCTCCCCCGGACTGACCACAGGCGCCGATAGCGCCGCCGCCGACCCGTTCGCCGCGTTCCCGAAGACGTCGGACCCCGCGCTGACCTGGCCGTGGGCGACCTGGGCCGTTTATTACGACGCCCTCGAGCACGACACGCTCACCGCCGCGAACGTCGGCGACTGGCTGACCCGCTGGACGCGCATCGCCGACATGGAAGGCGAGTGCGAAACGCGGCTGGCGATACTCAAGTCGGCAAACACCGCCGACGAAGCGGCCGAGAAACGGCACGACGAATTTCTCGAGAAGATCCAAACGCCCTCGGAAGAGCGCAACCAGAAGCTGCGCAACAAATTGCTCGCCAGCAAATTGTCGCCCGCCGGCTTCGCGTTGCCGCTGAAAAAGATGCGCGTGCAGGCCGACATCTTTCGCGAGGCGAATCTGCCGCTGCTCGTCGACGAGCAGAAACTGTCCGACGAATACATGAAAATCCGCGGGGCCCAGACCGTGTCGTGGGACGGCAAGGAAATCACGGAATCCCAGTTGACCGCGGTCTATCAGAAAACCGACCGCGGCGTCCGCGAAAAGGCCTGGCGCCTCAGCTCCGCCCGGTGGCTGCAGGATCGCGCCGCGATCGGCAAGCTGTGGAGCAAGCTGCTGGCGCTGCGGCTGAAGATCGCGGCCAACGCCGGCTTCGCGGACTACCGCAGTTTCCGCTGGCAGGATTTCCAGCGTTTCGACTACACGCCCGACGAGGTCAAACGCTTCCACGAGGTCATCCGCAAGGTCGTCGTGCCGGCCGCGGTGCGCATTTACGAGCGCCATCGCCGGCAACTCGGCATCGACCAGACGCGGCCGTGGGATATCGACGTCGATCCGACCGGCAAGCCGCCGCTGAAGCCGTTCGCGACGGTCGACGAACTCGTCGAAAAAACGCAGGCGGTCTTCAACGCGATCGATCCGGAACTGGGCGCGCGCTTCGCGACGATGCGCCGCGAGAAAACGCTCGACCTGGACAACCGCAAGAACAAGGAGCCGGGCGGCTTTCAGGCCGACCTGCCGGTGCGCGGCCTGCCGTTCATCTTCATGAACGCCATCGGCGTCCACGACGACGTGCAGACGCTGTTTCACGAATCGGGCCACTCGTTCCATTTCTTCGAGGCGTCGCGCCTGCCGTGGTTCCAGCAGCGGGCCGTGCCCACCGAATTCGCCGAGGTCGCTTCGATGTCGATGGAACTGATGGCGGGCCGGATGTTGGATCGGCAGCCGAACGCGTTCTACAGCCCTGCCGACGCCGCGCGGGCGCGCATTTCGGTGCTCGAAGGCGTGCTGCAGTTCTGGCCGTATATGTCGGTCGTCGATCTGTTCCAGCACTGGGTGTACGAGCACCCGGACGCTGCCGCGGAGCCGAAGAACTGCGATCGCGAATGGGCGCGGCTGTGGGACATCTACATGCAGGGCGTCGACTGGAGCGGCCTTGGCGACGCCAAGGAAACCGGCTGGCAGCGCAAGCTGCACATTCACACGATTCCGTTCTACTACATCGAATACGGCATGGCCGAACTCGGCGCGGTGCAGGTCTTCGGCCGCGCGCTGAAAGACCCGAAACAGGCGCTGGCCGACTACCGCCACGCCCTGTCCCTCGGCGGCACGGCCACCCTGCCCGAGTTGTTCGCCGCGGCCGGCGGCAAATTCTCGCTCGACGAGAAGACGATGGGCGACGCCGTGGCGCTGCTGGAAAACACGATCCTCGAGTTGGAACGCCGCAAATGATTCAACCGCGAAGGGTTTCGGCGCGAAGGATTTGTTTGACCGCGAATTCACGCGAATTCACGGGAATATGAAACAACCGGCAGGAACTCGCAGTTAATAAGAACCCATCGTCGTCGTGCCGTATTCGCGTGCATTCGCGCGAATTCGCGGTTAAAAAATTCCTCATCCTTCGCGGTAATTAAACCGAAGTTCCCGGAAGTTTTAAGGCATGGAACCGGGATGTCTCTTTGACAAGGCAGGAGATTTTCCCGCAAGAACCGCGCCCAATGTACCCATGTATTTGAAATGTTTATCTTGAGTTCATTGGCGATGTGTTCTATTTAGTTGCCATGCACATCGAAGCAGTCCCCAATCGCAATTCCCCGCCGGCCATCCTGCTGCGCGAAACGTGGCGCGAGGACGGCAAGATCAAAAAACGCACCATCGCCAATCTCACGCATGGGCCGGCCAAGAAGATCGAAGCCCTGCGCCGGGCGCCTTTGGTTGCGGCCAACTGCCGCGCTGCGCTACCGACGTTTCGTTTGTTGCGGCGGCGACAAGATTTTCGCGGTTCGGCGTATTCCTTTCGCCCTACTCCATTCGCTTCAACTGGCGCGTCGTGAAGAGGTCGTCCGAGAGGCCCGTGTTGAACGTCGGTTCGATCATTTTCACGACGGTCTTGTGGCCGGTCTTGACGCTGGCGATCTCGAGCAACATGCAATACCACTGCCCCGTGATCTTCTGGTAATCGCTGCGAACTTCCGTTTTCTCTTTTTCGCCCTTGGGATTGTAGTATTCGAGGCGGACGATCGCGTTGATCTCGCGGTCCACGTGGATGACGATCTTGGAATATGACGACGCCTTGCCGGCTTTGGGCGTCAGTTCGAGCGCGAACTCCTTGGGCGTCGTTTCGAGCAGTTTCGGCGCGTACACGTCGTCATAACGCGTGATCGCCATGTCATCCGCGTTGTAATCCGTGCCCATGAAGCTCTGGTTGTGCGTGTGCGCGGCGATGCGGCGGACTTTTTGGTCCTCGGGCAGATACACGTAGCTTGTGTCCGGATCGAGCGACATGAACGCCATGCCGGTGTCGAAAAAGCGGTACAGCCGCTTTGGGCCTTTCTGCAGCGTGAGGCCGTTGGCGGTTTTTTCCACGCCATCCGCGCCGCGGACGATGATCTTCAGTTTGGTCTTCAGATCTTTGAATTGCGTGGCCTGGTCGTCCACGCTTTTGAGGATTTCGTCGGCTGTTTGTTCCGCCCACACGGGCGCAACGAAACAAAAGACCGCGGCCAACACCAGGCAGAGAAAGCGTTTCATGGTCTCTCCTTATCGATCGTTCGCAAATTCCCGTCGGTGAAAAATCGGGCGATTATACTGTCTCATGTGACACATTCCAAGCCCGGAGAGTTCAAAAATGAAGATCAGCCACAGAAACGCGGTGTTCTTAGCACGACCCTTCGAACCGCAACCAAGCGTTTTTTCAGCCACAGATGTCGCCGATGACCGCAGACTTCGCACGGGCCACGACGTGTTCCGCCCTGTCGAACGCCATTCGCGGCCCCTGCGTCTGCGTCAATCTGCGCAATCTGCGGCTGCCCGGAAAATCAAAGAGTTTCCTGTTAATATTTGCTCTGTGCCCTCAACCGGGCGCAATAAAACCACGCCGGCCCCACGCCGGTTCATTCCGCAATCCGCAATCCGCAATCCGAAATTCGGTTGCGGCTTTGCCGCGCTGTGCCTCTGTGGTTGACCGCCATAGAACGCGGCGCGAAGCGCCGCCCACCTCAGTTCTTCGCCTTCGCCGTCACGTAGTCCCACTCGGCCAGCGCGCTGCGGAAATCGCCGACGGCGCCGATCAGGTCCGACTTGGATTGCAAATACGCGAGTTGCGAATCGAGTTGGTCGAGGGTGGTCGCCGTGCCGATTTCGGCGCGTTTGTTGATGATCGCCAGATCCATCTCCGCCGCGACGACGCCTTTGCGCCCGGCGACGACGCGCAGGGCCGCGCTATGGAGATTCATCTGGGCGGCGTGCGCCCGTTGCAGGAACGTGCGCTCGAACAGTTCGACGCTCTCCGCCGTCGCCTGCTGCAACTCGACCGACTGGCCGACGCCGGTGATGGCGCTGCCGCCCTGGAAAAGCGGGATTTCCACGCCGATCCCCATGACCCAACTGGTCATGCCGTTCGGCTGGATCTGATCGTTGGTCGTCCAGTTGTAGTTGTACAGAAAATTGATCCGCGGCAGGAAGCGGCCGACGGCGCCGACGGTCTGCTGTTTCGCCAGATCGTTGTTGGTCTCCATCGCCTTCACCGCCGGGTGGACCTTGATCGGCAACGGCGTCTTCACGCCGGCCAGCGTCGCCTCCTGCACGCGGCCCAAGTCGCTGTCCGCCACCTGCAAATCGATCGCGGGCAAGGTGTACTCGGCTTCGACCGCGCCGCCAATCAGCGTCGCCAGTTGCATTTTCGCCAACGCCAAACTGTTCTCGGCCGCCGCGAGCGCGCCGTCGGCGCTGGCTTCCTGCGCTTCCCACCGCAGCACGTCGCTGGGCGTGGACATGCCGACCGCGAGCCGGCTTTGGTACATCCGCAACGATTCGTGCGCCAGGTTGAGCGACTCGCGCGCGACGCCGGCCAGCGCGTGGGTTTTGAGCACGTTGTAATACGCTTCCTTGACGTTCAGCACGACCTGCAACCGCGTGTCTTCGTCGGCCAGACGCGCGCCCATGCGGTTCAGATACGCCGAGTCGATCGCCACCCACTCGCCGATGCCGTTGAAGATCGGCTGCGTGACGCCGAGGGTTTTCGAGTAACTGTCGCGGTAGACCGGCGCGCTCGTGCCCGGCGCCAACCGGTTGATCAAATTCGCTTCGTCGCGCGCCGCGGTGTAACTGTTCAAATCGAGGCGGCTCCAGTTTTCGTCGTAGACGACGCGCGGCAGCCACGCGGAAAACGATTTGGCGAAGTTCCAATCCGACGACGACGCTTGGTAGTCCGCCTGCTTGACGCTCTGGTTGAGCTGCATCGCCAGGTCGATGGCTTTATCCAGGGTCAGTTCTTCGGCTTGCGCCGCCGCCGCCAGCAACAACACGGCGGCGACAATCGCCACGAAATGCTTCTTCATGCGTCACTCTCCTCATCGGCGAACGGGAAAATGGCTGGGGCCCTTCTCCGCCGCTCGCCGGTCTCAATCGTCTGGGTTTTCGGTCTGACAAAAACCGCCATTAAAATAGGCCAAGACGGCGGCGAATCAAGCGGCCCGACACCGCGGCGCTCTTCGTCAGGAAAGCAGGCCTCCGGTTGTCCGAAAAAAACCGCCGTTCCGACCCGCCGAGGCGCTTTTCCTGTTAACCTTCGGGCGTTATTCTGCATCCAATCAGCAAATACGTGACAGGCCAGACAGTAGTCGGCCGGGAAAGGAGAAAGCAGCGATGAGGATTCTATCGAAGAAAGTGGTGCTGATGGCGCTGTTCGCGGCCGCTTATTGCGTCCCCGTGGCCGTGTGGGCCGCTCCGGCGGATACGGCGACGGCTGCCCCCCAATGGAATGGTCAAAACATGGCCGAGCGCGTCAATGCGATTGCCGACCGGGTGACTGAAAAACTCGGTTTGTCGGCGGAGCAGCGGTCGTTGTTCGTGGCGATGAAGACCGCCCAGTTCCAATTCCTCGCTTTGAAGCGGCAGGCCCGCCAGGATGCGGCGGCGAAGATTCAACCCGCCGATTTGTCCGCGGCCCGCACGGCGATGCGCGAAGCGATCAAGGCTTTCCGCGCCTCGTTGAGCGACACGCAAAAGACGGAATGGAAAGCGATGCGCGCTCAATTCCGTGAATCTCGCCTCGACGCGATCTCGAACCGCGTTTCCGAGAAGCTCAATTTGACGCCGGCGCAAAGCGCGCTGTTTGTCGATCTGGTGACCGCGCGGTCCAACTTCCGCAGCATTATGCGCATGTCGCGGCATTCCGCCGATGTGACGCCCGCCGAAATCACCGCGGCGCGTGAAGCGGTGAAGAACGCCAAACAGGCGTTTGTCGCCTCGTTGAACCCGACGCAAGCGCAGGAATTTGAAGCGCTCCGCGCCCAGTTCCATATGAATCATCCGGAACTGGCGAAAGAGCCGGCGGCCTAGCCCGCCCGTTCGTCAGCAAACGCGTCTCGCACGGCGCGACGGCCCGGTCGGTTGACGGGGCCGCCGCGTTTTTTTTCGGCCAACGTTTGGCAGCGCGAACAATATTCGCCATTCCCCATTCGCCATTCGAACGCCGCGACGGCGGCCGCGATCTACGGCGCCCGCGCCGCCGGCCGCCCTGCCCATAAGCGCTGACTCCAGCGGCGCCAACTGTCGAAAAGGCGAAAATGCATCATTTTCCCGGACGCGCAGACCTCTCCCCCGGCCACGCACCGCGTGGCCGCGCCCCTCCCCGGCACAGGGAGGGGCGAGCGGACGCCTTTGCGGACCCGGGTTGCAGAGAGGCGCTGCACAGATCACAACTTCGCCTTCCGCCTTCTGAACTCCTTGTAGAAATCGCTTCTTGCGTCTGCGAAAGGGAATTCGAGGGTTATGCGAGATTATTTGCTGACCCGACCCCGACGGCGGGTCGCCCCGTTGGCCCCTCTCCGCGTCGGGGAGGGGCGGAAAATTTCGGGAACCGAAATTTTCGGGGAGGGGTCGGCGCGACGAGTCGCGCATTGAACAGGCGCTTATGCAAGAGGCTCTAGAGACTGTCGACAAATTGCACCTCCGCCCGCCGACCACCGATAGCCGCGATGTCAGAGTTTTTGGGTAGCGCAAACCGGAAGGTAGAACGGCGAACGGCAAACGGAGAATTTCGGGCGGCGTCGGCAATTCGCCATTCCCCATTCGCCATTCGAACGCAGCGACGGCGGCCGCGATCTACGGCGCCCGCGCCGCCGGCCGCCCTGCCCCTGCCGCCGCGATGCGCGCGGCGGCCTGGCCGGCGGCCTGCCAGGGCGGCGCTTTGTCGCGGCAGACCGCGGCGACCATCTCCGTGATGACCGCGAGCGCGGCGGGCAGCGCCGGGTGCAGCGGCAGCCCGACGCCGTTCGTCAGCGCCAGCCGCAGCGCCGGGCCGTCCGGGTCGGTCGCGAACCACGAATCGCCCAGCAATTCGCGAAAAACCGGCGCGGAACCGCTTTCGTGCAGTTTGTCGCGCTGCAGCGCCGCCGACCACAACGCCGCCAGCAGGTCGAACGCGGCCGGCGCCGCCCCGCGAAAAACGACAAACGACCAGCCTTCGATCAACGTGACGCCGGGCTGCGCGCCGGGGCCCGGAATCGGCAGCGCCGCGACTTCCGCCGCCAGCGGCCCCGCCTGACGGATCGCCGCGCGCCTCGCCCACGTCGCCAACGCCATCGCGCAACGGCCGTCGACGAGGCAGTCCGGCGCCTCGTCGGCGTCGCTGGGGGCGGCTTTCGCTCTCGTCGGGCGGTCGCGCGCCAGAACCAACTGCGACAACGCGCCGTCGGCCGCATCGATGTCGAATGTCAGCAGGCCGGTGGCGTCGACCAGGGCGCCGCCGCGCGAAAAATACCAGGGCAGAAACGCCGCCGCCGCCTCTCGGCCGTGCGTGGGGAAGGCAAAACCCCGCCGGCCGATGCCTCCGGCGTGCGCGAGAATTTCGAAGCGCGTCAGATTCCACCGCCGGCCGTCGGGGACGACGCCTTTCGCCGCGGCCGAATCGCGCCGCAGCCACAACAGCCACGGATCCGCCTCGTACGGCGCGGCGACGATCTTCCCCCGCGCGCCGACGGAATCCGCGAGCGCCGGCAGGCAATCCAGCCGGATGCGTGCGGCCAGCGCGTCCGGCAGCGGTCGGAGCGCTTCGTCGGCGGTTAGCGGCCCCAGCCATTCGTTCGGCACCAGCGCGGCGGCCGCCCCGTCGCCGTGCAGCAGCGCCGCCCGCGCGGCCGGCGTCGGCGCTCCCAACTCGGCGGGCAAAATCTCGACGACGGCCGGCGTCGCGGCGTGCGCGGCGTTCCAGTCGGCCAGCGCCTTTTGCAACGCGGGCGAGCCGTCCGGCGCGTGCGACGGCGCAAAGGCGATCGTAAACGGGCGCGGCGGCGGCGGGCTCGGCTTGCGGCAACCGCCCACCGGCAATTGCGCGCAGGCCAGCAGCAACGCGGCCGCGACGGCGCGCCAGACGGCTGCGCGCCGGCTACTCCGGCGGCAGAATTTCGAGCAGGATTCGTTGCGGATTCTCGCACCCTTTGAGCGTGCCGACCGCGCCGCGCACCACGCCGGCGAGGAAATCGGCGGTGAACGTGTTGAGCCCGATGCGGCGGCCGTCGACGAGCAGCCGCGCCGCCTGGCGTTCGCGGCCGGCCAGAAAACGCTGCTCGATGAAGTCCGCCAGCTTTTCCGGGGCCGCAAGATCGTACACCGGCGCCGTGGTCGTCACCGGCGCATCCGCCGCGACGGCCGCCAGCCGCGGATCGTCGCCGCACACGAGCGCGCCGCCCGCCGCCGCCCGCCAGACCTCGATTTTCGGGACCGCCGCCTGCTTCCAGCCTTCGACGAGCAACAGGTCGGCGTCGCCGGCGAGCGTCGCGGCGAATTCGTCGAGCGTCATGGCCTGCGCCAGCGGCCGCACCAAGGCGACCTGCGCCGGCGAAACGACCGCGGTCTGGCACGCCCCGGCCGCGGCGTGCCGCTGCGAATCCTTGCCCGGCTGATCGAACGCGAACGCGCCGTGCGTGTGTTTGACGGTCGCCACGCGATGGCCGCGGCGCGTCAACTCTTCGACCAGGCGGCAGAGCAACGTGGTCTTGCCGACGCCGGACGCGCCGACGACGGCGACAAGCGGAATCATCGCGCCTCCCGCGCCGGCCCGCGGCGCAAAGCGAGCCAACAAGGCCGGCGAAAACGTGGTCTGGACATCATTGGCGCTCGCCGGCGGGAAATCAACCCGAAGGGTTTTTCACCGCAAAGACGCAAGGGCCGCAGAAAAAAAATAGGGTTTCATGCTTCGCACTATGCACGGTCCGCTACTCGCTGCTGCGCAAAGATTTTCGCCACAGCCGCAGATAAAGATTTTCACTTAAACCGCGGCGGGCGCCGAGGACGCCGAGGTTCGGATTTGTGTTGATTAACCAAACCTTTGCGGTCGGCGCGTGTCCTGAGCGGAGTCGTGCGGCGTCTTTGCGATCAAAAACAATAACATCGTCATATCCTACCGACTTTTGCGACCTCTGCGACCTCTGCGCCCCCGGCGGTTTAAGTGCGGCCCATTCGGTTGCGGCTTTGCCGCGCTGTGTCTCTGTGGTTTAAGTTAATCAGCTTTCGGGCCGCTATTTGCACCCCAACTGCATCATGTCTTTCCCGGAAATCAAGAATTGCTCAATCCACGAGCGAATCGGCGACTTGGCGCGCTTGAGGAAGTCCGCGACATCGGCGTCCTGATCCGCCGCCTGCTGCATGCACGCGCTGTCGAGGTTGATGAGCCCGTCGGCGCCGCCCAGCCCCGGAATTTTCGTCGACAGCCGGTGCACGCCCGCGCCTTCCGCCCAATAATCGTTGGGGTCCGTCGTCGGCAGCAGGCCCGGAATGTCCGACCAGGCTTCGATGAACGTCATTTGCCCCTGGTCGTTGAACGTAAATTCTTCATAGATCGCGCAGGGCGTATCCTGATAATGAAACACGACGTGGCAGCGGCCGAACGGCTGCACGGGGAAGGCCTCGCAGTCGTGCTCGGGAATGGTCGTCGGATACAGCCGCAGCAGCAGATCGATGACGACCATCGCCCGATCGCCAAGGCCGGTGAGTTTGAGCCAGGGCGGCCATTCCCACCGCGCCACGAGTTCCGAGTAATTCGGGATGTTGCGCGGATCGGCGTCGGAATCGAGCGTGGCGAAGTATTTCAGGCTTTGCGCGACGTAATACGCCGGCGCCTGGCGCGGCGTCATGCCGGCGGAGGTCGCCGAGTCGCCCGGTTCGTCCCAACACGCCAGCGGGGACGCGTCGTCGTCATCGTCGGCCGTATTGTCGTTGTTCTCGTCGTCGTCCGGATTTTCACTAGCATCGTTGCCCGCATTGTGCGACGCAGCGCCGCCGCACGCCGCAGCGAACGACAGCAGACAAAACAGCAGGAGCGCCAACGGCTGCCGGGAATGGGGCATCATCCGATCCTCCGCACAAGCGCCTTCATCGTTTCTCCGCGTGTCTGCCGGCTCACCTGTCCGGCGGGCCGCTGGGCACGCAGGCCAGCACATCGCCGACCATCTGGCACGTGCCGTTGATGATTTGCCCGCCCAGGCCGGTGAATTCGCAGGCGGCGCCGATCGCCTTGCCCTCGCAGGCGGCGACGGCCTGCTGCGGGGGCGGCGAGACATCGTCGTCCGGCGGCGGCGTGTTGTCGTCGTCATCCGGCGGCGGACCGCTGTCGTCGTCCGGCGGCGGCGTGGTGTCGTCATTGTCGTCATTGTCGTCGTCGTCATCGGCGGGCGCGGGCCCGGCGGCGCCGCCGCGCACGAGGCGCACGAAATTGTCGATGCGGACGACATCGCCTTGCGGACCGCGGCCGTAGACGGGCTTGCCGCTCGCGTTGACGCCGAGTTGGTAACTCGACAGCGATCCGCTTTTCGGGTCGCTGCGCTGGGCCCCGGCGCCATGCACGTCCAGCAGCGAATAGTACGTTTGCGAACCTGCTTGCATCCAACCCAGGGCGCGGCCGAAGGCGATATACACGCCGCTGAGGCTCGGCGAGCCGTCGTCGAGGGTGGTGCCGGTCCAGTAATAGGGATAGTCGGCCTCGCCGCCCTCGTTCGCGATTTGGGTGCAATGGAACGCCGGATCGATCGCCGCCGAGCCGGTGGCGTCGGGCGAGCGCGAGTAATCCACGATGCTCTGGAGCTCTTTCACGTTGGGCAGCCGCCAGTCGTTGCGCCCCAGATAATTCGCCGCGTTCTGGGTCTGCGCCCACGCCAGCGCGTCCTGCCAGTCCATGCCCACGGCGCTGTCGTTTTGGCTCCACATCAACCCGGTCGCGTTGTCGGCGATGACGCCGGCGCCGTTGTCCTGGAACCGGTTGACCCCGTAATTCGCATTGCCGCGCACGTAGCGGACATAGTGCGTTTCGGGGACGCTGTTCGTGGGCGGTTGGTAGATCGGGTAGCCCTTGAGGTGGCCGTCGGCGAAATTGACGCCGAATTGCGTCGGCGCGTCGTTCATGGTCTTGCTGACATAGGCGGTCGACGACCAGTCCTGGCAGTCGATGACGCGTTCGCCTTCCGCCGTGCCGGTTCCGGGCCCGTAGGCGAATCCGAACACCGCGGCGTCGAGGAACGGCGTGTAGCCGGCCGTGCTCGTCATGCTCTGCCCCGCGGCGCCGCTGAACTCGATGAGCGAATAGAGTTCCTTGACCGTCGGCATGCGCCAGTCCGCGTGGCCGCCCACGTTGCAAGCGGCGGCGCCGGAAACGGCGTCGCTCAGCGTCACCTGCGAGCCGCGGGCTTTCACCCACATGAGCCCCGTCCGCAAATCGGTGACCGTGCCGTCGCCGTTGTCGCGATACGAAGGCTGATTGCCCTCGATCTGCGCATCCTGCCCATAAAAAGGCATGCCCGACGCAGGGCAGGCGATGACGGCGCTCGCGTTGTAGCAAAGGCTCTGGTTCGAGTCGACGATCGGATAGTCGACCGCGACCGCCGGGCCGCCCTTCCCCGCGCTTCCCGCGTTGGAACAAGCGAAAACACCCCAGCAACAAAGACCGGCAAGAATGACGAGCGCCGCATAGAAGAACGTTTTCACCGTTGATTCCTCGCCTTCGCGTCAACCGCGTGTGATCCTCGTCGAAGGTATCTTTGCCGAGCAAATTCGTCAAACACGTCTCGCTGGCCAATCGTTTCAGATTCGAGCGGGTTCGCTGGCGCGATTCCCCGAATTCCCATGGCTTCCCTGCGCGTCCGGTTTTCGCGCCCGCGTTAATTTGCTACAACTCTCCGCGACAAATCTCCGAGGAGATCGACCGTGCGCAGGCGTTTGCTTTGTTTGACGCTGATCGTCGCCGCGTTTGGCGCGGGCGCGTGCAGTCCGGCGAAAAATCGCGCCGCGGCAAGCGCGCCGCCCGTAGCGGCGGGTTGGACGTGGAGCCTCGACGACCAGGGCGCGCTGAGTTTCACTAACAATGGCCGCGTTCTCTTCACGCTGGATTATGTGCACGCCACCGGGTTCACGCCGGCGGTATGGAGCCTTTGGGGGTTCTTCCATTTCAGCGAATCGAATGTGCGCGACCGCGTCCTCAGCGTGTCGCCGACCCTTGACGCCGGCCGGTTCCTGCTGAGTTACGACGGCAACCAAGTCGGCGCGCTGACCGTCGCGGTGACGACGAACGGAAATCTCTGGGTCACGGCCTCGATCGTCCCGAGCCTCGCCGGACAAAGCATCAAGTTCCACTTCGCCCTCGGCGACAGCGATCGCTTCTGGGGTTTCGGCGAACAATACAACTTCATCGATCTGCGCGGCCGCTCGTTCCCGATCTGGACGCAGGAACAGGGCGTCGGCCGCGCCGCCCTGCCCGTCCTGCCGACGACCGGCACGCTGACCGACACGTATTACCCGCTGCCGTATTTCATGGACCCGCAACGCGGCGCCGGTTTCTTGCTCGAAAACAGCGAATACAGCATCTTCGACCTGGGCGTCAGCGATCCGGCGCACTGGTCGGTCGAGGTCTGGAACGGCGGCGGCGCCTCGTTTTTGCTCTTTCCCGGCCCGCGTCCGGCCGACATCGTCGCGCAACTGACCCGCGCGACCGGACGCCCGGCCGCGACGCCGCCGGATTGGGCGTTCGACGGCGTCTGGCTGGCCGCCCAAAACGGCGAGGACGCGGTGCGGCAGCGTCTGCAAACGGCGCTGGGCGCCGGCATTCCGGTCACGGCGGTGTGGGTGCAGGATTGGGTCGGCGACCGCTCGATGGGGCCGTTCGGTTCGGGCGTCAAATATCACTGGACCGCCGACGAGACGCTCTACCCCAATTTATCCCAATTTATCGCGGAGCTGGCCGGCGAAGACATCCGCTTTTTGGGATATTTCAATCCGTTCATCGTGCCCGGGCTCGATCAATACGACGAGGCCGTGCGGCAGGGCTATTTGATTCATCGCGCGAACGGCCAGCCGTACCTGCAGCTCATCAACACGTTTTCCGGCAGCCAGCTCGACGTGTTCAACCCCGCGGCCGGCGCCTGGTTCCAGACCTACGCCCGCGCGGCGGCCGCGCTGGGCATGAAGGGCTGGATGGTCGATTTCGGCGAGTGGCTGCCGTTCGACGCGGTCCTGGCGGTGGGCGATGCGCCCTCGGCGCACAACCTGTATCCGACGGCCTGGCACGAACTGAATCGCGCCGCGCTCGCCGCCGCGTATCCGGACGGCGATTACGTGATGTTCACGCGCTCCGGCTACACGGGCGAGGCCGGCGCCGCCCAAATCGTCTGGGCGGGCGACCAGACCGCCGACTGGGACCCGGGCGACGGACTGCCGACGGTCGTCACGGCCGGCCTGACCGCCGGTTTGAGCGGCGTGCCGATTTTCACGCACGACATCGCCGGGTTCTCCGGCGGCCCGAGCACGCGCGAATTGTTCGAGCGCTGGGCGGAACTGGGCGCCCTGACGCCGGTGATGCGCACGCACGACGGCGCGCTCAAGAACGAGAACCATCACTTCGACAGCGATCCGGAGACGTTGGCGCATTTCACGAAGATGTCGCAGTTGCACGCCTCGCTGGCGTCGTATTTCGAACAAGTCGCCGCCGAAACCGTCACGGACGGCCTGCCGATGGTTCGGCACACGGTGCTCGTGGACCCGGACTGGGACGCGGCCTACGAGGCGAATTGGCAATGGATGATCGGCAGCGACGTGCTCGTCGCGCCGGTCGTCACGGAAGGCGCCACGGCCGTGACCGT
>CAZHPN010000082.1:0-24082 GCA_964534375.1 uncultured bacterium
GCCGCCCGAGATAAGCCGTGGTGAGCCGCGCGTCGCGGTTCGGCCGGCCTTCGAGCCCGCGCGCGACGGCTTCCGCGCGAAGCGAAAAGCGGCGACCTTCAACGTAAAGCGAACCGTGAAACGGATCGCTTGCCAAAGTGCGGAGGCGGTCGCCGTAGTCTATGAAAACGCGCGCCTCGCCGCCAAAATCGAGGACCAGCCGCGTCTGTTCGATCGGCCAATCCGCCGGCGCCTCGATCTCGCCCGCGGAAAACCAGACCACGCCCTTGAGGGTAGGCCAGGCGTCGCCCAGGCCGATCGGCCGGTCCGCGATATCGGCTTCGGACGACGAAACGCGCCACGTTTCGATCGGCTTCGTCTCGCGCCAAAGCCAGCAGGCCAGTTCCGAGATCCAGCGGTCGATGTGCACGATGCGCTGCGGAATCGACCGGTTTCGTTCGGGCGGATTTTTCATCGCGCGGAGTATGGTGGGCGCGTTATTTTCGGTCAAGACGGCCCGGGCCGCGCGTTGCTAGCACGACACAAACGCGCAGGCGTTGTCGCCGGTCCACGTTCCGCTTTGGGCGGCGCATTGGGGTTGCGTCTCGCCGTCGTCGCAATGGCCGGGCGACACGCAGCAGGCGCCGGTTTGCGTGCCGCAGGAGAAGCTGGAGCACGTCTGGCCGTTGAACCAATCGCCGCCGATGTTGTCGGAGCAATCGGACATTGTGTCGTTGTAGCAGTAATTGTACCGGTCGCAGCAAGCGCCGGCGGCCGTGTCGTCGTCGTCGTCGCCGCCGTAGCCGTAGTGCAGGATCGTGCCGTTGTCGCCGACGGCGAAGACATCCGAGCCCGAATCGCCCCACAGGGCGTAAAGGTCGTCGGTGACGCCGCTGTCCATCGCCACCCAAACGGCGCCGTTGGCGCTGTGGAAAATTTCGCCGTTGTAGCCCACGGCGAAGACGTCTGACGCCGAGCTTCCCCACACGCCCGTCAACATCGCCGGGGTCCAGTCGGCGAGCGCCGACCAGGAGAACCCGTCGTAGATCCACACGGCGCCGCCCGTATCGCTGTTGTTGCTTGCGCCCACGCAGAAGACCTGCGCATTGCCGGCGCCCCAAACGGCGGCGAAGAACGGCGTGATGTTCTCTTCCATCGCCGTCCAGGAGGAGCCGTCATAGCGGAGAATGGCGCCTTCACCGGCCGCGATAACGTTCGCCGCAGAGGTCCCCCAGAAGCCGGTCAACTCCGTTACGAACGTGTTGGCGACCGACGACCACGAGGAACCGTTATAATGCAGAATCAACGTGTAGTCGGTGGTCGCGTCGAGTCCGCCGGCGTACACGTTTGCGTGCGAGGTTCCCCAAACGCTCGTCACGATGGCCGAGTCGGTCATGGGGTTGGTCATCGTCGACCAGGAAGAGCCGTCATAGTGCAGGAGCACGGCCATGCTGGGCGTCCCGTCGGTTCCGACGGCGAACACGTCCGAACCCGAAGCTCCCCAAATGCCGGAAAGATACGCCGACGTCGTGCCGCTGTTCATCGGCGACCAGGTCGCGCCGTCGTAGTGCAGAATTTCGCCGGAGCCGCCGGCGATGAAGACGTCCGAGGCCGAGTCTCCCCAAATGCTATTCAACTGCTGGTTGGATATGCCGGTCATCGCCGACCAGGAAAGCGTGAGGTCGTCGTTATCGTCGTCGTCATCGTTATCATCGTTGTCGTCGTTATCGTCGTTGTCGTCATTATCGTCGTTGTCGTCATTATCGTCGTTGTCGTCATCGTCGTCGGGCGACAGGTCGTCGTCATTGTCGTCGTCGGCCGCGTCGTCGTTGTCGTCGTCGTCGGCCGCGTCGTCATTGTCGTCGTCGTCGGTCGCCGGGTGGCTGCCGCCGCCGCTGCTGCTGGAACTGCCGCAGGCGGCCGCGCCCGCCAATAGAAGCGCCGTCAACGCCAGGAACAGGGCCCAATGGAACGTCTTCATGCGGTCACCTCCGTCGCCCTCGCGACAAACGCGGCGATTATCTGACATTCTCCCGAAAGAATTTCAACGATTGCGATCTACGAATACCAACGCGGGGTCGCGGTGTCAAGGGCGCGGGGAAAAGCCGCGCGGCGGCGAGCGCGGAAACGGTCGGCCGAGCCGCGGCGGGGCCTCATCCCGCTTTCTTGACGCAACCCCAAGGCGGACGGCCGCTCGATCGCTTTGCTTGACCTTGCGATCCGGCTTTGGTAGACGTGAAACACACGGCCGGCAACGCTCCACGGAGACTGGTTGGAAACCGCATGGTTCGTCCCAAAGGCGACGGAAGCGTCGCCGTGAAACGCATTCGCGGGCTTCCGTTCCTCGTAACCGCGTCTATTTTGCTCGCCGGCGCCCTGATTGTGCGCGGCGGCGCCAGCGGCGCCAACGCAACGCATGACGATCCTGCGGCCAGCCATGCCGCGGCCTGTCCGCGCGCGGTGGTGAGCAGCGGCTTGGGTCTGGCTTGGAAGCGGCTGAATCACCGCATCAGCTATTGGTCGCTGCACCCCAATCAGCAGACGTGTCCATCCGCGGCGCCCGCCGGCGTGACGCTGACGGCGGGCAATGTCGGCGGCGATTGGTCGACCGGCGTCGTGTTGGAAGACACGCCGCTGGCCCATTATCGCTATTTCGCGGTGGACGGCGGCGGGCGGCTGGGCTTTGCCGCGGTTGATTTCGAATTGGCGATCGACCCGCCCGGCTACGAGGCGAAAACCCCGGCGGAGGTTCCGCTCGCGTCGGCCGGGCTCGCCGGCTTCGCGGACTATGCGGTGTTGCTGCAAGGCCTCACGTTGACTACGGACGCGCCGCAGCCCGATCCGGACTATCCGGTCGATTACGACCGCGCCCAGGGTTACGCCAGCCGCGGCCTTGGCGCCGGCGTCGCCGATCTGGCCGTCGTCGACGGCCGGGCGCGCTTCACGGTCTGGGCGCGCTTCGAACTGGGCCCCGCCGACCGCCCGGCGATGAACCGGGCGATGAGGCACGCGCGCACCCGGGCGAGGGTGTACGCGCTGCTGGTCGGCCTGCGCGACGCCGCCCTGACGCACGCGGAACACGGCTATACGCTGAGGTATGATCCGCCGCGGCGGCTGTTGCAGCGCGATTACCGGCACGCCTCGCCGGAACAGCAGCGGTTCGCCGTCGCCGGTCGGCCGGGATTTCCGGTCGCCTTTCTGGGGCTGGAGTCGTTCGACTTTCGGCTGTTCGGCGGCGCCGCAAATGGCGACTATCTTCGCGAGTTGTCCGTGCAGGCGAAGTTGGTCGACTACAATCCGGCGACCGGCGCGGCGACTGTTGTGTTGGATGGGTTCGCGTCCAACGCCAGTTGGGCGTTGACGTACGAAACCATGATCAACAAGTTTTCGGCGCGCCTGGCCCTGGTGCAACTGTCCGGCGGCGAGGCGCAACAGCGGGAGAAATCGTTCGCGTTCCGGACGGGCGAAACGACGGTGAACCTGCCGTGACCGACCTGGGGCGTTGCCTCCAGAAGCGCCAATTTAACGTTTGGGGGAGCGAAAACCGGAATGGCGAATGTTGAATGGAAAATGGCGAAATCGGCCGGCGTCGCCAATTCTCCATTCGCCACACAAGCGCCAACGGCGCGGTCTATCACAGCCTGGGGCGACGCCCCAGGACTGGGCGGCGCCCGGCGCCTCACATTTTCTGGAAGCCGACCAGCCCCGCTTCGGCGTCAAAGAGATAGTCGTAATCGACGATCAGTGCGCGGCCGGTGTTGATGGAAAAGGCGCCGGCGGCCCGGATGTCGATCGCGCTCGGGCTGTCGGCGCCGGCGCCGAGCACGAACGAGTAAGCGAGCATCGCCCCGGCCTGCGTCGTAATCGTCACCGCGGTCCCGTCGGGCGCGGCGGTCTGGCCCGGCGCGACGACGCCGCCCAGCGTCGGGTCGGCCGGCCCCCAGAGGATCATTTCCCCGACGCCTGTGTCGACGAGCAGCCCGCCGCATTCCGGGGCGAACGCAGGTGTGTCCGGCAACGAAACGCAGCCCACGAGCGAACCGGCGAGCCAGTCGCCGTTCCCCGTGGTCGAAGGCGAAAGTCGAATCGTCTGAAAGTTCGCCGAGCGCGCCGCGGTGATCCCGATCTGCACGTTCGGCGCCGCGTGGGCCGAAAGCACGTAGCCCGGATGCATCGTCCCCGCCGCGATGTCCGCCATCTGGAGCAAAACGTTCATCCCCGGGTCCGACACCGGCCGCCCGAAGCCGACGCCCATCATTCCGCCGGTGAAGGTCGCGTCGTCGATGGCGCAAAACGGCATCGCCACGGTCGCCGGCGGCGGGTGGATATCGCCCGCGGGCGTCGAACCGAGCAGCGCGACCGCGCCCGACGCCGCGTGGCCGGCGAGCGTAATGCCGCTGCTGGCGTAGGTGATGCTGCACGTCTCGGTCGCCGAGATCTGCGCCGCGCTGCCGACGACGCTTCGGGGTACGTAAAGTCCGAGCGATCCGGTGTCGAGTTGAACGTCATGCGCGGGCCCGCCGCCGATGCTCGCGAAGAGCACGTAGTCGCTGCCGGGCACGAAGTTCAAAACGTAGCTGACTTCTCCGGTGTCGTCGTCGTCGCCGCTGTTGTCGGCCGCCCCGCCGCCTCCGCCGCTCCGCGAGTTCGCGCCGGAGCAAGCGACGAGCGCCGCCGCGATAACGACCACGGCCGCGCACAGACAGGTCGGCATTCGTTGCGGCAACGGCGACTCCCTTTTTCGACATCGTAATCGTTTCTCGCCCATCGCTGCAAAAAAGAAAAGCCCGCGGGCGTTTGCTTGACCGCCTCACCGCTCCTTGGTAAACGTGAGAAGCACTGTGCGCAACGAATCGAGAATGGCGGGAAACCGCACTGTTGGTCGCAAGGGCGACGGAGGTGTTCTCATGAAACGAAGCACTTGGGTTTCGTGTCTTTTTCTGGCGATGGTTTTGCTCTTTGGCGCCTTCGCCTGCGGAAGTTCCGGCGGCAGCAGCAGCGCCCACCACGCGATCGACGACGATACGTCGCCCGCCGACGACGATACGTCGCCCGCCGACGACGACGTTTCGCCGGCTGACGATGACGATACGTCGCCCGCCGACGACGACGTTTCGCCGGCTGACGACGACACGTCAACTGACGACGATACGGCAGACGATGACGACAACGATAACGACGACGACGACAATGATGATGACAACGACAATGACAACGACGATGACGCCGCTCCGTCCTGGTCGCTGATGAACAGCGGGTCCACAGCGTCGCTGTCGGGCGTTTGGGGAAGCTCGGCCTCGGACGTGTTTGCCGTCGGAACCGCCGCGGACGGCGTGATTTTGCATTTCGACGGCTCCGCGTGGTCGACGGTGACCAGCTCGGTGGGGGCGGCCCTGGCCGGCGTTTGGGGAAGCTCGCCCTCGGACGTGTACGCGGTGGGCCTCACCGACAGCGCCGGCGACAGCGTGATTTTGCATTACAACGGCGCCGCGTGGTCGGTGGTCGGGGGCGCGCCGACGACTTTCTTGCGGAGCGTCTGGGGCAGTTCGCCATCCGACGTATTCGCGGTCGGCGGCGATAATTTCTTCGTGATTTTGCATTACGACGGCTCCGGATGGTCGCCGATGGCCAACGGGTCGCCGGTGACGCTGTTCGGCGTGTCGGGAACTTCCGGCTCGGACGTTTTCGCCGTCGGCGGGAACCTGAACGCGCCCGCCAGTGCGATCGTGCATTACGACGGGTCCGGGTGGTCGCCGATGCCGAGCGGAACAGTGGCCTTCGGGACGCTTTACGGCGTTTGGGGAAGCTCCTCCGCGAACGTGTTCGCCGTGGGGCGTGACGACTTCATCGGCACGTGCCTGGTTTTGCAATACGACGGCTCGGCCTGGTCGGAAACGAGCAGCGCGACGTCCGGAGCTTTGTTCAGCGCTTGGGGAAGCTCCTCGGCGGATGTGTTTGCCGTCGGCGCGAACTACGACACGAACGGAAATCCGATCGGCAGCGTGATTCTCCATTACGACGGTTCGACTTGGTCGCCGATGACTCCGCCGAGCGGGACGGGGGACGCGTTGTCCGGCGTGTGGGGCAGCGCCGCGTTGGACGTTTTCGCCGTCGGCGACGGCGGAACGATCCTGCATTACGGCAACTAGCGGCGTCGCGCACGGCCTCGCGGCGTGAGCGGCCTTTTCAGGCCCGCCCCGCCGCGCCGAAAAAAGTGCGTTCCAAAATTGACATTCATGGGCAGGCTCCGCACTTTTTCTGTCGACATAAGGTGTGCGAACGCGTTCAGGCCAAACGAGGAACTATACGAGGCGAGAGGAGCCGATGGTCTGGAACTATGTGATGGACGAGGCCGCGTTGCCGGAGGGCAGGATGGCGCCGGTTTACCCGCTGGGGGTCAACGTCGTCATCGCCCGCGTCGGCGGCGCGGTCTATGCCGTTGCGGGCAAGTGCGCCCACATGGCTTGTCCCCTGTTCTGCGGCACGCTCGACGGCTTCACGCTCACGTGCCCGTGCCACGATTGGCGCTTCGACATCCGGACGGGCCGATTCCTCGATGCGCCCGAGCTTGGTCTAGCGGTCTACGCCGCGAAGTCCGAGGCTGGCAAGCTTTTCGTCAGCCTCGGCTGAGGGGAGAACGCCATGAAAAAGGTCTCCGGTTACACGCTGTCCACTTGCCCGTGGTGCAGGAAGACGAAGAAGTTCTTCGCCGACCACCAGATTCCGTTCGATTACATCGACTACGACCTGGCCGACGAGGCGACACAGGACAAAATCATGCGCGAGCTCGACGCCCAAGGGGCCAACGGCTTCCCGTTTGTGCGCATCGGCAATGAGGTCGTCGTCGGCTACCGGCCCGATCGCTACGCCGAATTGCTGGGCCTATGAACACCGAATCCAGAAAGAAGGCGTTGCGCCAGCTCTACGGCAAGGTCGTCGAGCCGCTGGGGTTCAAGTTCACGCCGGACGTTGACCTCGCCGAATTTCTCCTCGAGCAGGAAGTGAATCTTGAGGCGAAGCACGGGATTCCGTTCTGCCCCTGCCAGCCGATCCGGCGCGACCGCGCCCGCGACATGCAATTTGTTTGTCCGTGCATCCCGTTTCATCGCCGGCATTTCGACGCCATGAAGCGCTGCTGGTGCGGGCTGTTCGTCCACCTGGACGTCACGGACCCGGACAGCCTGCCGCAGATGTCGGCGAAGGAGGCGGGCCTTGAATGACAACTTCGTCCAGGCGATCCGAACGGCCGACGTGGCCCCCGGCGGGATGAAATCGGTCGAGTTGAAAGGCCGCGAGTTGGTCATCTGCAATTGCGGCGGGAGCTTCTACGCGGTCGATCGGCGTTGCGGGCACATGAACTCGCCGCTGGAAAAAGGCACCCTCGAGGGCGCCATTCTCACGTGCGCCATGCACTGCGCCCAGTTCGACGTGACCACGGGCGAGGCGCTCTCGGGCCCCGTGCCGCCGTACGTGGGCAACGAAAACCCACCGCCGCGACTCGGAGCCTACCTCACGAACGTCGGCATGCTCATGCAGCACATTCGCACCGAATCCATCGGCGCCTACAAGACGAAAGTCGAATCCGACTGGGTGTGGGTGGCGCTTTAATTCTTGAGTTGAGCCCGCCGGAGGATGCAGAGCCTGCGTCAAGAAAGTGGGATTAGCTGCCGCCAGGCACGACCCCTCCCCAACCCCTCCCCGACGCGGAGAGGGGCTGTTCGGACGCCTTATTGGCGGGGCGGGCCGGGGTTAACGAAAAGAAATTCGCCAAGCGACTCGCGCTTGCAATTCTACGGCCAGTCGGGAGAACATCACACCAATTATGAGCACGCCGAAATGCATCGTTGCGGGTCAAAAAGTCAGCCAGCAAAAAATTGCGGTGGCCCGCGAATTGCGCAGCAGAATGACGCCGGAAGAAAATGCGCTTTGGCAGAAACCCACTTTTCTGGCGCAGGCCAGGCGATGCAGTCCCGCGCGGCTGAAAAGCATCGCACGATGTTTTGCCTTCACGCCGGTTGTCGTCGAGAATGCGCGGTATTATTTTAGCAACAGCCTGCCGCTCGGCCGGCCGATAAAAAAAGGAAGCCCTCATGAAACCCCGCGTGTTGCTGGCTGTCGCGCTGTTGATTTCGTTGCCATTCCTCGCCTGTGGCGGACAGAAAACGCAAGGCGCCGACGCCGACCAACCGGAGAATTCGCCGGAACCGACGCCGGCGACGTCCGACGCCCCGATCGTCATCGACGCCGGCGTAGCCGGGCCGCCGATCCAACGCGGGTTGCTCGGCTGGCATGACTGGCAGCCGGACTCGGGCAACATCACCACGGCGGAGATCCTTGCCGACGGCAAGAATATCCAAGTCTCATTCTGGCGCGTCGTCGCGGACGACCTGCCATACGATTGCACGACGCAATCGTTCGATCCGACCGTGCTCCAGGATTACATGGATTGGATGGACGCCATCCAGTCGATCGGCGCCGAGCCGGTGATGTCGCTGTCCTACGTCCCGCCCTGCATGGGCTACGAGGGCCAAAGCCACACGTACCCGGTGGACGCCGCGGCGTACGCCAAGTTCCTGGATCTATTCCTTAGCACCTTTGTATCGGGACGAATTGCCGACGGCAAGCAGCCGCTTCATTACATCGAATCGTGGAACGAGCCGGACTCGCCGCTGGGCGTGAATTTCGTCGGCGGGACGCTCGACGATTTTGTGAACCGCGTTTTTGTTCCGCTGGGGCTCGCCATCCAGAAGGAGAAGGCGCGCAGCGGGGTCGACATCCAGTTCGGCGGCACGGCCTCGGTCAACGGGTTCGCGTTCGGCGATATCGACCCCGATCCGGCGCGGATCCTCGAACTCCTGCGCCCCGACCTGCCGCAGTGGCTGTGCGAGATGGCGGCGTACCTGGCGAATTGGTTTCTCACGATCACCGGCGAGGGCGGACTCACTTCGATCCTCGAAGCCGGCGGGTTCCGCTGGACCGACCCGATGGTCAAAGCCGCCGACGCGGCGGGTTTCGACCTGGATTACGTGTCGTGGCACAACTACCTGAACAATCCGCTGCCCGGCGACATCCCCTCGGAGCCGCTTCCCGACAAGAACGCGCTTGACGACCTGATCGACAGCTTCTTCTGCGGGCATAACCCGCTCGCGAACATCGCGCAGTTCGAGGCGGACGCGCTCCGCTGGCGCGAACGGTATCCGGGAAAGAAGCTCCTGCTGACGGAATGGGGAATCGCCTCCGGAGCGGACGACCGCATCGGGACGTACGATGACGCGGCGTTTCACGCGGCGGCGCTGATCGCGATGCAAACGGGTGGGATGGACGGCGCGATGGCGCTTTCGGCCCGCAATTCATCCGAAACCGTTTGGTATCCGCACTGGTTCTTTTACCGCATGGCCGACCAGACTGTGCAAGTGACGATGAAGGACTCGCCGGAGAAGACGGGCATCTGGGCGCTGGCCTCCTTCGACAAGAGCGCCGCGCGGCTGACGATCCTCGTGGCCCAGTGGCTGACGTTCTCCGAGGACGCGACGATATTGCCGATCGATGTGGATGTGCTCGGGCTGCCGCCGGGCCGCTACAACGCGGACGTCTATCAAATCGATCGGGACAACGCGGGGTCGACGCAACCGAATGCGGTCTACGAAGTCGATGTCTCGACGACCGGTCCGGCATCGTTGCAGATCCCCCTGTACGGCGACGCCGTCGCGTTCGTGGAACTCCAGATGGTTCCCGGCGGGCCGTCGTAGGGCAGGGGCGACATCCGTTAGCGGGAATGGGTAGAATCGCGGATGCACGCAACAACCGAGGATGACACAATGCGTATACGCTTTTTGACGGCGTTCGTGGCGGCGTTAGGCCTTGGCGTCGGCCTCGCGCTTTCCTACGCCGCCGATGATGCCTCGCCGAAGCCCGCGCCGCCCGCCGCCGACGTCTGGGCGGACGCGCAATCCGGCTTGCTGTGGCAAATTTCGCCCACGGGCGGCATGCTCAAATGGGAGGCGGCGAAAGCGCATTGCGCGGGTCTGAAGTTCGGCGGCCACAATGATTGGCGTCTGCCGACGATCGCGGAACTGCGGAGTCTGATTCGCGGCTGCCCGGGCACGGAAAAGGGCGGCGGCTGCGGGGTGACGGACGTGTGCCGCACCAGCGGCTGCTGGAAAAACCCGTGCGGCGGTTGCCCCGGAAAAGGCGGGCCGGGCGTCGGCGGCGCGTATTGGCCGCCTGAACTTTCGGGCGACGCCGCCCATTGGTTCTGGTCCTCCTCGGCCGGCGGCGGCAACGCCGGCGGCGCGTGGGGCGTCGATTTCGAGAACGGCAGCGTCCACAACAGTTTCCTCGAACACCTCGACGGCGCCGCGCGCTGCGTGCGGAACAACTAATTTCCTCGCGACGACAGCGTGGCGCCCAGCGAGGCGAAGACGTTGCCGCCGCCCTGGGTCCGATCGCGACGGCCATGAAAACCTGCATTGCCCTTTTTCGCGGGATCAACGTCGGCGGGAATAACCCGTTGCCGATGAAGGATTTGCGGGCGATTCTCGAACGGCTCGGCGCCGAGAATGTGCGGACGTATCTGCAAAGCGGCAACGCGGTGTTTCGGCGCAACGAGGCCGCCGGCGCTCTGGCGGCGAAGATCGCCGCGGCGATTCGTGCGAATCACGGCTTTGCGCCGCACGTGTTCTTGCTCGACCTTGCCGATCTCGAAAAGGCGATCGCCGCGAACCCATTTCCCGAAACCGCGAACGACCCCAAGAGCCTGCACGTTTTTTTCCTGGATTCTACGCCCGTGAATCCGGACGTGACCGCGCTGGAGCGCCTGCGCCAAGGCGCCGAACGGTATTGCCTCAAGGGAAATTTGTTTTATTTGCACGCTCCCGACGGCGTGGGCCGATCGCCGCTCGCCGCGCGGGCGGAAACGGCTTTGGGCGTGCCGGCGACGGCGCGCAACTGGCGTTCGGTCTGCGCGATCTTGCGCCTGGCGAAACAATGACGCCGCCCGGCCGCGCCGCTGCTTGAACCTCCTACTGGGCGCCGTTTGAGTACGGCCCCGGACGGGGCCTTTTTTCTCTACGCGTTCGCCGTCTTGCCTGCGGCGTGGCGGTTCTACCACCTTGTCTCGGCCGCTCTCGAACGACGCTTGGGAACTTCCGCGACCGGACTCGCGCTCCTAGCGTTCTTCCTTTTCCTCGGTTTTCTGGAAGTCATCGGCTATTTCTTTTTTCCCCACCCTTGGCGGCGGTTGGAATCACTCGCCTGCCGCGCGATTCTGGGAAAGGCGCGGCGCGCCCGACGGGTGAACGAAACCTTGACGGTCGCACGACGTTGGAGTAGCTGTGAACGCAATCACGGGCCTCCGGAGATTTTCGTCGATCGAGTCGGACGAGGGGGGGGGGCGGAGTCGAACCCATGCGACGCGGCGCGCTTCTTTTGTTGTTGTTGCTGATGACAGCCTTGCTGCTTGCCGGCGCGACGGGCTGCGGCGCCGCCGGCGCCCGCACTCACGCGCGGAGCGCGATCGACGACGACGGCTCGCCCAGCGACGACGACGACAACGACAACGACGACGCCTCGCCGGACGACGACGACAATGACGACGTTTCGCCGGACGATGACGACAACGATGATAATGACGACGACGCCAGTCCGGCCGATGACGACGACGACGTTTGCAGCGCGGACGGCTGGTGCTGGCAAAACCCGCTGCCCCAGGGCAACCGTCTTTATGCGGTTTGGGGCGCCGCCCGGGCGGACGTGTTCGCCGTGGGCGACGCCGGCGTGATTCTGCACTACGACGGATCCGCCTGGTCGGCGATGGCGAGCGGCGCGACGGGGCCGCTGTACGGCGTGTGGGGCTTTTCGGCCGCCGACGTGTTCGCCGCGGGCGGCGGCGGCGCGATTTTGCATTACGACGGGGCCGCGTGGTCGACCATGGCGAGCGGGACAACGGCGCGGCTGGGCGCCGTTTGGGGAACATCCGCCGCCGACGTCTTCGCCGTGGGCACGGAATTCGACGCCTATGGATATGCGGTCGCCGGCGCGGTATTTCACTACGACGGCGCCTCGTGGTCGGCGCTGCCCGGCGGCGCCACGACCGGCGGATTGAACGGCGTGTGGGGAACAGCGGCGACGAATGTGTACGCCGTCGGCTTCGATTCCGCCGACGGCTATTTCGTTTCCGCCATTTTGCAGTACGACGGCTCCGCGTGGTCGGCGATGCCGACCGAGACGGAGTACGACCTGACCGGCGTCTGGGCGAGTTCCGCCGCCGACGCGTACGCGGTGGGCGTGGACCCGAACACGAATATGGATGTGATATTGCACTACGACGGCTCCTCCTGGTCGGACCAGGATGACGAGAACGCGCCGCCGCTCAACGGGCTGTGGGGCGGCGCGGCGTCGGACATTTTCGCCGTGGGCGACGCGGGAACGATTTTGCAATACGCCGGGTCGTGGTCGGCGCCGACCTCGGGGACGACGGCGGATTTATTCGGCGTCTGGGGCGGCGCGGCGTCGGACGTGTTCGCCGTGGGCGACGCCGGCGCGATCTTGCACTACGACGGCGCCTCGTGGTCCGGGCCGACCGGCGCAACGCCGACGTTCGCGGGCATTTGGGGAGACTCGGCGACGGACGCGTTTGCCGTCGGCGGCGACCCGCTCACCCACTTGGGCGCCATCTGGCGCTACGACGGCGCCTCGTGGTCGGCGATGACAAATTCGGCGACCGCGACGTTCGGCGGCGTGTGGGGCGCATCGGCGACCGACGTGTTCGCGGCGGGGACCGAATACGACACGTACGGCAATCCGTGGCAGGCGGAAATTTTTCACTATGACGGCGCGTCGTGGGCGCCGACGATCGTCGATACGGTGTGGGAACTATTGGGCGTTTGGGGCAGCGGCCCCTCCGATGTCTTCGCCGTGGGCGTCGCGCCGGACACTTCGTCCGGCGCCGTCCTGCACTATGACGGCGCGGCGTGGACGGCGATGACGATCGGCGCGACGCCCGGTTTGTCGGCCGTCTGGGGGAGCGCGGCCACGGACGTATTTGCAGCGGGGGGCGGCGGCGCGATCCTGCATTACGACGGCTCGTCGTGGTCGGCGATGGCGAGCGGCACGACCGAGGCGCTGTACGGCGTATGGGGATGCTCGCCGACCAACGCGTTCGCCGTGGGCGCCGACGGCGCGATTCTGCGCTACGACGGTTCGTCGTGGTCTGCGATGACAACGGGAACAACCGCCTATTTCGCGGCGGTGTGGGGCAGTTCGGCGTCCGATGTGTTCGCCGCGGGCGTGCAGAACGGCGCCGACGGATATCCGCTTGCCGGCGCGATCCTGCATTACGACGGCGCGTCGTGGGCGGCGATGCAGAGCGGCACGGCCGAGCCGCTCAACGGCGTGTGGGGCAGCGGCGCCGCGGATGTGTTCGCGGTGGGGGCAGGGGGCTCGATTCTGCATTACGGCGGCGGGGGCGAATAGCGGCCAGTCGCGAGTTACGAATTACGAATTACGAGTTACCCGGCGTCGAGCGTCGAGTCCGGCCGACAGCTGTTCACTGTTCACTGTTCATTGTTCACTGCTCACTGTCTTACGGCATGGCCGCGAGCAGTTTCAACGCGAGCGCCTGGTCGTCGGCCAATTCCTTCTCGAAGCCGGGCCGCGGTTTGAGGCCGAGGGTTTTCTGGCAGACGCGTTTGGCTTCGTCGTATTGCTTCACGGCGACGAGCACCTCGGCCAGGCTGACCAGCGTGAGCGAGTATTCCGGATCGAAGCGCAGGCTGGCGCGCAGGTGAACGATCGCGTCGGAATTCGAGGCGACGGGGCTCTTGTAAAGGATCATGCCGATGACGCGGTCGGGGCCGCCGTAATAGAATGACGGGTCGAGCGCGTGGGCGCGTTCGAGGTGCTTTTCCATATCGCCCTTGAACTTCAGCTTGGTCATCGTGCTTTCGTTCTCGACGCTCTTGGCGAGGCACGCGGCGTACCAATAGTGCGCGCCGGCGCTGGCGGCGTTGGCGGCGAGCGCCTTTTTCGCGGCCTCGACGCCCTTGAGGAACAGGTCTTTTTTCTGGGCCTTCGCGGCGAAGCGGCCGAGGAAGTAATAGGCGCGGGCGATCTCATAGAGCGGCGTCGCATCTTGCGGCGCGGCCGCGGCGGCTTTTTCGTAGGCCGCGATCGCGTCCTGCACGTGCGCGTCGCCGGCCGAACGCAAGACCCACGCGTCATCGCCCTGTTTGAGGAGCGCGGCGGCGTCGTCGGCCGCGGCGGGGGCCGCGAGGCACAGCGCCGTCAGGAGCAAACCGGAAATCAGCGATAAAATTCTTGCAGTCATGTCCCCCCCTGCGCCGCTGTTGTTCAATTTCTCGACTTCGCGCCAAGATTTTCGCGCCCCGGGTCGAAACCCGGGGCTGTTTTCACGGCGTCCCGTGGGGACGCCCGAGCTCAGCCTTCGCGTCGGTCCGCTATGCCGGCGGCGCCGGCGGCGCCGGCGTAGCCGCCGCCGGGGCGGCGGTCTTTTTCGTCTGCAACCGATAATTAATGCGATTGAGCGCGTCGCCGGCGGCCTTGGCGACTTCCTTGCGCAACTTGCGAAATTCCCACGGCACCAGAAACGCGCTGAGGACGAGGTTCGAATTCACGCGCACGCAGCGCCGCAAGGCCCCGCGCGCTGCCGGTCCGCCGACCGCGCCCAGCGCCTTGATCGCGGCGAACTTCAGCTTTTCGTCGGTGCGCGCGATCTTGCCCAGCGCCCCGCCGCGGAAATAGCCGACGGCGGGCAAGAGCATTTTTTCGGCGTCGGCGCCGCCGATGCGGCTGAGCGCCGTGATGATCGCGACGCGCAGGCTCGGCTCGGCGAAGAAGAGGTCGATCAGCGACGGCGCCGCGTCCGGGCCGCCGTTGGCGCCGAGCACCGCAACCGCCGCCTCGGCGACGACCGATTCGGAATCGGAGAGCCGCAGGCGGGCGAGGGCGAGGCCCTCGTTGACGTCGAGTTTGGCGAGGGCCGAGATGGCTTCGGCGCGGACGCGCGGGTCGAGGTCGTCGCTGACCTGGCGGATCAGTTCGACGTCGCGGGCGCTGCCGAGGCGCTGAATGAGTTCGAGGCAGTTGCGGGCGACGTAAAACGAATCGTCGTCGAACGTGCCTTTGGCCGGGTCGCGGGTGAAAATCGCGGGATCGCTGAGGTGCTTCATCTTCCAGACGCAGGTGTGCAGCGTGCGTTCGCCCATCGAAAGCAGCGTTTGGAAGGCGCGGTTGCGCAGGCTGCGCGAGTCGCTCTTGAAGGCCTCGAGCAACTCGACGACCGCCTGATCGGTGCCGAGGGTTTCCAGGATGCGTCCGGCCGTTTCGACCTGCGTGATGTCGTCGCTTTCCATTTCGCGGACGAGCGCCTGCAGGGTTTCCGGGGTCGAGACGGAGAGCATCAAGGTCGAACTCAGTTCGGCGACGGCGCGGACATAATCGTCTTTGCGCTCGGCCGGCAGGTTCTCGCAGTATTTGGCCATATTGCTGACGGCGCGCAGCACGCGCAAGCCGAGCGCGTACTGGCCGTTGAGCACGAGATAGCGGGTGATGCTCGAGAGCACGTCGTAGAGGCGGGCGAGCACCTCGACGTCCGGCTCCTTGCCGCGCAGCCGTTCGGTGAGCTTGTCGATGATCTGCGTCAGGCTGGTTTCCTTGTTGCGCGCCACGGCGACTTCGGTCATTTTTTCGAGGCCGTCGAGGGTGCGGATACGGTCGGTCGGGCTGCCTTTGCCGAGATCCTCGAGGAAGCCCTCGATCATCTTGCGGGCGGACGACCAACTCATCTCGTCGCGCACGCCGTCGCGGGAAAAGACGGCCTGCTCGGCCAATTCCGGATCGAGGGCGAGGATCATCTGCGCCAGGGTGCGTTTGGCGCTCTTGTCCTTGCCGGTGAGCAAATCTTTGAGCATCTGCCCGAGTTCGGCGGCGCTGAGTTTTTCGGCCTCGCCTTTGGAGATGCGGTTGAGGATCTCGCTGAGCACGACGTTGGAAACGGCCTTTTCGTCGGCGCCCAGCGATTCCGTGGCTTCCTTCTCGTCGCCCGAAATCACGCCGTAGCGGAATTGGTCGACCTGCACGTGGGTGACGCCTTTGCTTTCGAAGATCTTCCGAACGCCGCCCAACTTCTTGACCTGCGCTTCGTTCTGCGCGAACACCATGAGGAAGGCGCGCACTTCGTCGGTGGAGATGCCGCGCTTGAGCGTCAGCGCGTTGACGTTGCGGCCTTCGAGCGCGGCGATGAAGTCGTCGAGAAACTTCTCTTTTTTCTTGATTTTGATGTCTTCGATCAGCAGATCGCTGCCGACGCGGGAGATGGTCAGACCTTCGCGGCCCTGCATGGCGTTTTCCATCGTCGTTTGCAGCGTGCCGAGCGAGGCCTGCACGGACGGATGGTCGGCGCTCTGGTACATCTGGATGGTGCGCAGCAGCAGGTTGAGCCGTTTGATGATGTTCGTGCCGAGGCGGGCCATGACCGCGTCGGACAACCGCGCCTCGCCGACGCCGCCCGCGCCGGAGGAAGCGAGTATCGCCCCTTTTTGGGCCTGCTCGATGACCGGATCGTTGAGCAGCATTTCGTAGACGACGGAATCTTTGGATTGGAAATCGGCTTCCTTGAGCTGCTCGATCAGGACGTTCCAGTACGCGCGGCCGAAGCCGTTGAGGTCGAACCGCAACCGTTTCGCGGTCAATTCCTTGTCTTCCAAGACCGACTTCGCGAGGTCGACCGCGGTCAGCCGCAAGGCCGGCAGGCCTTCTTCCTGGATGCGGTCTTTGGCGAGGTAGATCAACTGAAAAAGCATCGCGGTCTTGGCCTTGAGGAACTTGATTTTTTTCGTGTCGAGATCGGCCGCGGCCTCGATCAATTCGCCCAGCGGCCGGAGCTTGTCGGAATTCTTGAGCGTGAAGCGGAGTTGCCCGAGGAATTTGTCGCCGAGGGCGCGGTTCATCGCCGGCCCGTCGAGCATGACCAGCATGGCCTTCGCAAAGCCGAGGTCGTCCAGCGAACGCGCGGCGATGTCGCCGCACAGGTCCGCCGCCTGGCGGATCGACAACTTCGCCAGCGCGTTATTGACGATTTCGGCTTGCTTGTCGGGCTCGTTCGCCGAACCGATGGAATTGACGATTCGTCGGATGTCCAGGGTTTCGTCGGCCATCGCAGTTCCCCCCGTGGAAAAGCCGAACGCCTCCCTCGCGGGATGCAAGCCGGCGATTTCCGTGCGTTTGTCCGCGGAGACTATAAAAGAAAATCCCGGTCAAAACAATAAGGAAGTGACAATACAAGGGAGCGACGGCCCCGCCGCCCCGTTTCCCGATTGGAAAGGCGACGCTCCGGGCGGACAAAAGCGCATGATCGAGGCGGAACGAAACGGCGAGGCCGGAATCGACCTTGACAACGTAGAATCGGCGCGTCAAATACTCGCGATGGACTGTCGCCTCTTCCGCAACCCACGACTTGGTTCCGGATCGGTTTGAAAACAGAAGATGTGCATGATCGAAATGCTTGCATAACGGCGGAGGAACTCGCATGAAACGAAGTACTTGGTTCCTGTTGACCCTTTTCACAACCGTGTTGGCCGCCCTCGTGATTGCCTTCGGTTGCGCGGCCACGACCACCAGCAGCAGCAGCCCCGCCGACGACGACGACAACGACGACACGTCGCCGGTCGACGACGACGACGACAACGACGACAACGATGACACGTCGCCGGTCGACGACGACGACGACAACGACGACAACGACAGCCCGGGCGTCGATTGCACCACCGTGGCGCAAGACGTGGTCGGCGGCTGCCAGGTTACGCTTGATGACGGCCAGGGCAATCCGGTCACGCAGGCCGAAATGGTCACGTGGTGCCAGGATTGCGACCAGCTTTTCAACAGCGGCCCCGACCCGTTCTGGAACTGCATGGACAACTGCGCCGTCACGCAAGGCTGTTCGACGACGTGCTTCGACGGTTGCTTGCAGCCGGTCGATCCCGGCACGGGCTGCGGCCACACGGCGTACGCACTCTACGCCTGCGACGTCGCCTTCACGTTCCCCAACACGAACTACTATGTGCCGCTCCTGGACGAGATGGCGTATTGCCCAAACGACACCGCGGACAACTGGTCCTGTTTCGCCACGTGCGTGTCCAACAACCGGTGCTGGAACCCGCCGTCAACGGCCCAGACGAACGCGCTCATCGCGTGCTTGCAAGCCTGCTAAAACAGCGGCGAAGCTGAAAGATGGAGCGGGGGTTCGCCCCCGCTCTTTTATTTTTCGACCGACGCAAACGCGCCGGCAATACGGCGGCTTGCCGCCGGACCGGGGACCATCTTCGCAATCTCTTGACCGTCGCCGAGCAATCGGCGTAACTTGCTTTCGAGATGAAGGGACGAATATTTCCGCTGCTGGCCGTGACGCTGTTGCTGGGCTTTGCCTTCGGCGCGGCCGCGTCGTGCGGCGGCGGGGCCAGCAGCCGTCAGACGCCAAGCGCGACCGACGACGACGCCTCGCCGGCTGACGACGACGTCTCGCCGGTCGACGACGACGTCTCGCCGGTTGACGACGACGCCTCGCCCGTTGACGACGATCAATCTCCGGCCGCGGACGACGACGACAACGACGACATGTTCAATTGCGACGTCATTCATCCCCATTCGACGGTCGGCCTGATTTCGTGCCTGCCCGGCGCCTATACCGGCTACACGTTGTTCGCGCCGTTGATGGCCGACACCGTGTACCTCATCGACATGTCCGGCCGCGTGGTCAACACGTGGGCGGGCCAATACCTGCCGGGCTTGTCGGTCTACTTGCTCGACAACGGCCAACTGCTGCGCACCGGCAACGCGCTCAACCTGAATTTTCCCAGCGGCCCGCAGGGCGGCGTCGTGACGCTGCAAAACTGGGACGGCACGACGGCCTGGAATTACCTGATGTGCTCCGACGAGGTCTGCGCGCACCATGATGTGCACATGATGCCCAACGGCCATATCTTGATGATCATGTGGGAACGGAAAACGACGGCCGAAGTGGTCGCGGCGGGCCGCGACCCGAACACGTACCCCTACAAGGAAATGTTCGCCGATTACATCGCCGAAATCGCGCCGGTGGGAACGGATGACGTCCAAGTTGTCTGGGAATGGCACACGTGGGACCACCTCATCCAGGATTACGATCCGACCCAGGCAAATTTCGGGCTCGTCGGGGCCCACCCGGAATTGATCGACATCAACTACGGCGTGCCGCGGCAATCGGATTGGCAGCACACCAACGGCATCGATTACAACGCCGACTTCGATCAAATTCTCGTCAGCGTTCGCAATTTCAGCGAAGTGTGGGTGATCGACCACAGCACCACCGCCGACGAAGCCGCGACCCACGACGGCGGGAGGTACGGCCGCGGCGGCGACCTGCTCTACCGCTGGGGCAATCCGGCCGCCTACCGGCAAACTTCGCCGCCGCAGGATTTCTACAACCAGCACGACGGCCAGTGGATCGCCGACGGCTTGCCCGGCGCCGGCCACATGCTCGTCTACAACAACGGCGACGATCGCCCGGCCGGCCAATATTCGTCCGTCGACGAATTCGTCCCCGCGGTGAATCCCGACGGCAGCTATGCGGCGGCCGATCCGGCCTACGGACCCGCCGGCCTGACCTGGACGTTCGTCGACGCCGTCCCGACCGACATGTATTCGAATTTCTATTCGAGCGCCCAGCGTCTGGCCAACGGCAACACCTTTATCTGCAACGGCGAAACCGGCGTGTTTATGGAAGTCACCGCCGCCGGGGCCGTCCTCTGGCAATTCGTCAACCCGGTCACGGGAAGCGGCGTCATGCAGCAGGGCCAGCAAATCCCCGCCAATGGCACGGCGGGCAACGGCGCGTTCCGCGCGTACCGTTACGCGCCCGACTATCCCGGCTTCGCGGGGAAGAACCTGGCGCCCGGCGGCTGCCTCGCGCCGCCATGCTAAACACAGTGAACAGCGAACAGTGAACAGTGCCCGGGCCTTCCGTTCACTCCGGCATTGGAACGTTGGCGAACCGCGGGCGCCTCTTTGCGACGATCGCCGCTGATCGTTCACTGTTCACTGTTCACTGTTCCTTGTTCACTGTTGATTGTTGCTGTTGCTCCTGTCAAAAAAACCGTCTAATAATGTCCGCGCGGCGGAGAACCGTCGGCCAAACCACGGCAGGCTGCGAGGCGGAGATTCATGAAGGTCGTCATTCTGTGCGGCGGCATGGGCACGCGATTGCGCGAGGAAACCGAGTTCCGGCCCAAACCGATGGTCGATGTCGGCGGGCGGCCGGTGCTGTGGCACATCATGAAATTCTGCGCCTGGTACGGCCTGAACGAGTTCGTGCTGTGCCTGGGCTACCGCGGTTCGACGATCAAAGAGTATTTCCTCAACTACGAGGCGATGAACAACAACTTCACGATCACGCTCGGCCGCCGGCACGCGATCGAGGCGCACGGCGCGCACGAGGAGCAGGATTTCAAAGTAACCCTCGTCGAAACCGGCCAAAACGCGATGACCGGCGCGCGCGTCAAACGGGTCGAGCCGTTCGTCGACGGCGATCTGTTTCTCGTGACTTATGGCGACACGCTGGCGGACGTCGATCTGCGCGAACTCGTCGCCTTCCATCGCCGGCACGGCAAACTGGCGACAGTGACCGCCGTGCATCCCGTGTCGCGCTTCGGCATCTTGAGCCTCGACGAGTGCGGCGGCGTCGTGAAATTCACCGAAAAACCGGTGATGGAAGGCTACGCCAACGCCGGCTTTTTCGTCTTCGATCGCCGCGTGTTCGAATATCTCGACGCCGACGATTCCTGCATCCTCGAACGCCGCCCGCTCGAACGCCTCGCCGACGACGGGCAGCTCGTCGCCTACTGCCACGACGGTTTCTTCTTTGCCATGGACACCTACCGCGAGTATCTCCAACTTAACGAGATGTGGAACAAGGGCCAGGCGCCGTGGAAGGTTTGGAAATGACCGACGCGTTCGCCGGCGCGTTTCGCGGCCGTTCGGTGTTGGTCACCGGCGACACGGGGTTCAAAGGTTCGTGGCTCGCGCTGTGGCTGCACCGGCTCGGCGCGCGGGTGACCGGCTACGCGCTCGCGCCGCCGACCGACCCCAGCCACTTCGTTGCCGCGGACGTCGCAGCGACGCTGGCCGCGCAGCACGAAGCCGATATCCGCGACGGCGCGCGGCTGGCGCAGGCCGTGCGCGATGCGGCGCCGGACGTGATTTTTCACCTGGCGGCGCAGGCGCTGGTGCGCGACAGCTATCTGGCCCCGCGCGAAACCTTCGAGGTCAACGCGATCGGCTGCGCCAGCCTGCTCGACGCCGTGCGCGCGCTCGGCAAGCCGTGCGTGGTCGTGATGGTCACCAGCGACAAATGCTACGAGAACCGCGAGCAGCCGTGGGGCTATCGCGAGATCGACCCGATGGGCGGCAGCGACCCCTACAGCGCGAGCAAGGGCGCAGCGGAGATCGTGATTCAATCGTATCGCCGGTCGTTTTTCCCGACGGCGCGGCTGGCCGAGCACGGGGTCAAGCTGGCGACGGCGCGCGCCGGCAACGTCATCGGCGGCGGCGATTGGGCGAAGGACCGCATCGTTCCCGACATCGTGCGCAGCCTGCTCGCGGGCCAACCCGTGCCGGTGCGCAATCCGGCGGCGGTGCGGCCGTGGCAGCACGTGCTCGAACCGCTGCACGGCTATCTGACGCTGGCGGCGCGGATGCTCGAATCCGACGATCCGCTGTGGCGCGACAGTTGGAACTTCGGCCCGCTGACCGAAGACAACGTCACCGTCGAAGCGCTGGTCGAAGCGTTTCTGGCCGACTGGGGCGAGGGCGCCTGGGCCGACGCGAGTTGTCCGGGTCAGGTCCCCGAGTCGCGGCTGCTGCGGCTGAATATCGACAAGGCGCTGTGGGAACTCGGCTGGCGGCCGCGGTGGAAATTCGCCGAGGCCGTGGCGCACACGGCGAATTGGTATAAACGGTTCGCGGCCGGGCGGCCGGCGATGCGCGACGCTTCGCTGGCGACGATCGCGGATTATGAAAACACCGGGCCGGCCTGAACGCCGGACCGCGACTGCGAGGAGAGCGGGATGACCGATTTCAACCTGATCATGCTTTCCGCCATGTACGAAAACGGCGGCAACACCACGCACCGCATGCTCGACGGGCATCCGCGCCTGTTCGTGTATCCATTCGAGTCGCAGGTGGGCACCGGCGCCGGGTCCGACTGGCTCACGTCGGTCGCGCCGCTGCGCTATCGCTGGCCCGAATTCTCCGGCGACGCCACGCCCGAGTCCGCCTACGAAGCGTTCTGGGACGAAGAGCTCAAGACGCTGTTGCGCGTGCCCAAACGCAGCAAATTCGTCGATTGCGGCCTGCAAATGAACGAGGCGGAGCGCAAGGCGTGGTTCGCGAATTTCCTGCGCGGCAAGCCGATCACGCGCGCGAATTGCGTCGAGGCGTACTACCGCTCAACCTTCGAAACCTGGAAAAACTACAACCGCTCGGGGCAGGAAACGCACTGGGTCGGCTACAACCCGGTGCAGTGCCTGGACACCGACAAGATCCTGCGCGATTTCCCCGACGGCCACGTGCTGCACGTGGTGCGCAACCCGTGGTCCGGCTATGCGGACACGAAAAAAAGGCCGTTTCCGCTGTCGCTCGAACGCTACGCCTGGCTGTGGAGCCTCTGCCAGCACATGGCGCTCGTCTTCCAGGAAAAGTACGCGGGCCATTTCCACATCATGCGCTTCGAGGACATGGTCGCCGATCCGCGCGCGACGCTCGGCCGCGTGCTCGGCGAAATCGGCCTGCCGTTCTCCGACGAATGCCTGCACCCGTCGTTCAACCGCAAGAAGCTGGAGCAAGTGTACCCGTGGGGGACGATCCGCGTGCCCACGCCGGCCGCCAATGTCGCCACGGCGAACGAACTGAGCCCCGGCGAGAAAAAGCACATGCTGGTGCAGACCGGCGTCATGCTGAAACTGCACGGCTACGGCCAGTTTTATGACCAACACCTCGTTTGAACGGCCGCGCTGCTGGACCGTCGACGATTATGACGAACTCCGGCGCAAGATCTTTTACCCGAAAACGGACCTCATGGCGCCGGACGAGACGCTGCGGGCCATCAAGAGCCGCTCGGCCGAGGAACTGGGCATCACCAATGAAATCCTCGCGCGGGTCGGGGCACATTGGCTCGGCGAAAAACCGACCGTCGCGCCGCTGGCGGAGCAGGGCACCTTCCACCGACTGTTCCGGTTGACGCTTCCCGATGGCCGCCGCTTCGTGATGCGGATTAACGCCGCCAACAACCTGTACCGCGACTTTTCGATGTACCAAGACCTGTGGCTTTCCGAGCGAATGGGGCATGTCGGCGCCCCGCGCGTGAGAGCGGTGGACATCAGCTATTCGAGGCGCCAGTTCGAATATGAGATCTTCGACGAGGCGCGCGGGGAAAGCTTGACGCGGCTCGACGACAGCGACGCCATCCTTGGCCCGCTCAGGCTGCTAGGCGCGGCGGCGGCGCGCATTCATCTGCAGCGGTTTCGCGGCTTCGGCTGGTTCACCCTGCGGCCGCTTCATTGGGCGCGGGAAGTCGCGGACGTCGCTCTGCGCGGCAGCGACGCCCGCTGGGGCGACTACCTTGAACGCAACTTCGAACGGCATGCCAATGTATGCCGCCGCATTGGCGCCATTACCGGCGAGGAGCAGCGCCGCATCCTGGCGTTGTTCACCCAGCACGCGCGCCTGTGGGATGACGCGCCTTCGGCGCTGCTGCACGGCGACCTGGGCAACCACAACGTTTTTACCGATGGCCAGCGGATCACAGCCATCATCGACTGGGAAGACTGCCTGGTCGGCGATCCGGTTTACGACATCGCCTTTTGGGCGACCTTTCATCCGGAGCCGCGCCACGCCGTCTTTTTGGAGGGCTATCGACAGGTGGTCGAACTGCCGGCCGATTTTTGGCTGCGATTTTGGCTGTATTTCCTGCGTGTCTCGCTGGCCAAAACGGTTCATCGCCATCGCTTCGGATACGAGGATCGCCCCGGGCGGCCACCCGCGGCGCGGCGGATTC
>CAZHPN010000083.1:0-23437 GCA_964534375.1 uncultured bacterium
GGATCTTTTTGGAAACCTCATCATACCAGATCAAGTAAATCCGATCGCGCTGTCGAAGTTGGACGTGTTTTAGCAGTTCGGTCATTACCATGCTTTGCTCAACGTTGCGAGCGTCCTCGAGCAAGAAAGTGGCCACGTTGTCGCCGCATTCTTTGGCGCCATGATTGGCAAGCCACGCATAGAGGCCCTCGTAGTCACCTTTGAGGCCGAGATCATAAGAAAGCCAAACGCGTTGCGTCGCTGGTTTTTTGGCCATTGTCGAGTCACCTCCGTCGCCAAGATAATGTTTTGTAGCGCAAAAATACACAACGCGTCGTCATTTGTCGATGCGAAAATACCGCGTTGCTTTCGGCGCCTTTCTCCCGCGTCTTGCCGCGGCCCCGCCAAACCGCCTATGATGTCTCACGATGAGCGAAAACGAACGCCAAACCCGCCTGCGCGCCCTGCCCGCCGTCGGGGAAATCATCCAGCATCCGGCCTTGCAGCCGGCGCTGGCGAGCTATCCGCGGACGGTCGCCGTCGCGGCCGTGCGGGCCGAACTCGACGCCTGGCGCGGCCGGCTCGCGGCCGACGACGCGCCGCCGTTCGACTTCGACCGCTTTCTGGCCGGCGTCGCCGCGCGCCTCGCTGCCGCGGCGCTGCCGAAGTTGCGCCGGGTCATCAATGCGACGGGCGTCGTCGTCCACACCAATCTGGGCCGTTCGCCGCTCGCGGAAGAGGCGATCGACGCCGTCGCGACCGCCGCGCGCAGCTACACGAATCTGGAATACGACCTCGCCGCCGGCGGGCGCGGCAGCCGCGGCGACCTGATCGAAGACCTCCTTTGCGAACTGACCGGCGCGGAGGCGGCGCTGGCGGTCAACAACAACGCCGGCGCCGTGCTGCTGGCGCTGACGGCGCTCGCGCGGGACCGCGAAGTGGTGGTCAGCCGCGGCGAACTGATCGAAATCGGCGGCAGCTTCCGGCTGCCCGAGGTGCTGGCGCAGAGCGGCGCGAGGCTGGTCGAAGTGGGCGCCACCAACCGCACGCACCTGGCAGATTACGAGCGCGCGATCGGGCCGGAAACCGCGCTGCTGATGAAAGCGCACGCGAGCAATTATCGCATCGTCGGCTTCACGGCGGCGGTCTCCGGCGCGGCGCTGGCGGAACTGGCGCACACGCGCGGCCTGCACGCCGTCGAAGACCTCGGCAGCGGCTCGCTCATGCCCACAGCGCTGCTCGGCCTGCCCGAGGAGCCGACGGCGCCCGACGCGGTCAAAAGCGGCCTCGATCTGGTGACCTTCAGCGGCGACAAACTGCTCGGCGGGCCGCAGGCCGGCGTGCTGGTGGGCAAAGCCGAGTTGGTGCGGGCCTGTGCGCGGCACCCGCTGCACCGCGCGCTGCGGGCCGACAAACTGACCCTCGCGGCCTTGGAGGCGACGTTGCGGCTGTATCGCGACCCGGCGGCGGCGAGCGAGCGAATCCCGACGTTGCGCATGCTCAAGGCGGACGAAAAGCAACTGCGGCGCCGGGCGAACCGTCTGGCGGCGGCCTTGAAAAAACAGGCGGGCGACCTGGCGGACATCGCGGTCGTCCGCTCGACCGGCCGCGTCGGCGGCGGCGCATTGCCGTTCGTCGAACTGCCCGGACCGGTCGTGGCGCTGCGCCCGCGGCGCCAGTCGGCCGACGCGCTGGCGAGGGCGTTGCGGACGCTGGCGACGCCGATCGTCGCGCGCATCGAAGACGACGCGGTCGTCGCCGACCCGCGAACGATTCTTGACGCGGATGAAGACCTTTTCCAAAATGGGGTCGTGCAAGCGCTGCACGAAGGGCGCGACAGGACATGAAAGCGAAAATGCTGGTGCAAAACTGCGATCGGTGCGGGCGGGAACTGCCGCTCGGCGCGACCAAATACCGCGCCTACGTGGAAATCACGTCGGAATGGGACGGGTTTCTGCCGGATGTCGACGGCGACGAAGAGGTGAACGTCGCGGACCTGATCGAAAAAGCCTCGCGGCTCGACGACGCCGCGCTCGAAGAACAAGTGCACATGGAGGCCAACCTGCTCTTGTGCCCGCAGTGCCGCAAGGAAATCCTGGCGAGCCTGCGCGGCGGCGGCGATGGCGCGCAAAACGTCGCCAAGAAATCCGCCGCCCGCCTCCAGTAAGGGAAAACATGCCCATCTACGAATTCATTTGCCAGGATTGCGAAAAACGATACGAGCGTCTCGTGCGCTCGGGCGGTTCGGCCCCCTGTCCGCACTGCAACTCGGAGAACGTCCGCAAGTTGATGAGCGGCTTCGCCTTCCGTTCGAAAGCCGCCGACGGGTCCGTCACGGCCTCGTCGGGCGGCAAGTGTTCGGGTTGCTCGAGTTCCTCCTGCGCGGGGTGCCACTGACCGATGAGGCTCGTCAAACTCATCGTCGTCGTGTGCGGGCTGGTCGCCATCGGGCTGGCGGTGCGCTCGTGCTGGTTCACGCCGGCGGCGCGCGCCGAACTCGCCGTCGAGCAGGCGATTCAAGCCCTGGAACACGGGGACAGCGCCGCTGTGCTGGCGTTTGTCGAAGACGATTTTTTCGATTCCGCGGGGATCGACGCCGTGGCGTTCACGAAGCTCTTGGAGCGGAAATGGCGCGGCTGGAAAGACATCGATATCCGGCTGCTGCACACGAAGGCCGAGATGGCGGACGGGGAAGCGACGCTGCGCGCCGATGTGGTCGTCGAAGCCACCGCCGCCGACACGATCGGCCTCGGCAAGACGCCCGATCGGCAAGTCGGCCATCGCGACAACCTCGAACTGCGGCTGCGCGAGACCAACGGCCGCTGGCGCCTGCGCGGCCTTGGCGGCATCTCGCCGGCGGATTGGCAAGACTAGCGGAGCGAAGCGGCGAACTGATGGCGAATGACGGCCTCAAAATCGGTCTGGCCTTGGGCGGCGGCGCGGCGCGCGGCCTGGCGCACCTCGGCGTGCTGGAGGTGCTCGAACGCGAGGGCGTCCCGATCCAGATGATCGCCGGGTCGAGCATGGGCAGCCTCGTTGGCGTGATGTACGCCACGCAGCCGCGCGTCGAGAAATTGATCCGCAAAGCGACGCAATTCTTTGCCAGCGAAGCGTTCGCCAACTCCAAGATCCACAACTTGAACCGCGGCGAAGAGGATCCGGAGCGCGGCGTGTGGGCCGCCTTCGGCAAGCGCCTGCGGCAGGGCCTGGTGCTCGGCAGCCAGGTGACGCGCCTGAGCTATCTGGAAAAGGAAGACCTGTACGAAATGCTGCGGGCGTTCGTCGACGACCGCGATCTGCGCAGTCTCCTAATTCCGATGACCGTTGTCGTGTGCGACCTGGTCGGCGGGCGGGAATTGCTCCTGCGCAAGGGCTCGGCGATCGACGCCATCGCCGCGTCCAGCGCCGTGACGGGCGCGTTTCCGCCGATCAAGATCAACGACGTGGAATGCGTCGACGGCGGCGTGGTCAACATGGTGCCGGCCCGGGTCGTGCGCGAGATGGGCGCAGATGCGGTGATCGCGGTCAACGTCAGCCACGATTACCTCGAGCCGCCGGAACTCAAACGGGCGCTGGAACTGTTCTTCCGCACCCACGAAATCACCAAGCGGACGCTGATCGATCTGCAACTGCGCGAGGCCGATGTGGTGATCACGCCAAACGTCGGCCAATACCATTGGGCGGATTTCGGCGCAGCCGAGAAAATCATCGCCGCGGGCCGTGAGGCCGCCGAAGCCGCGTTGCCCGACGTCCGCCGCGTCCTCGAACGGGCGTCGCGCGGCTTCTGGCGCAGTCTGTTCCGCGCGCGGGTGGATAAAACCGGCGCCTAGCGGTATATTGGCCCGTTCATTTTGCGCTCATTTTTCCGTTGGAGGCTCTGATGCGACGCGTATTTCCCATCCTCGCCGTTCTGGCCGCGGCTCTGTTGTTGGCGATCATCGCGCTGGCCGTCGGCTCGTGCGGCAGTTCGGGTTCCAGTTCGAGTTCCAATTCCGCCGATGATGACGTCGCGCCCGATGACGACGCGTCGCCCGACGATGACGACGACGCCTCACCGGCCGATGACGACGACGACACCTCGCCGACCTCGCCGCTCTGGATACAGGGCTTGACTCTCACGCCCAACAGCGGCTTCGCCGGCGACGGCTTGTCGATCAATTTTGCGTTCACCGATGTCGCTCCAGACGTCAACGGCGGCACGGTCGAATTGTTCGTCGATGGCGTCAGCGTGGAAACGGTCACCGCGCAAACCTCGGGCGGCACGACTGGCTTCATCGGCATCGCGTACACGCTGCCGGCGACCGAGCCCGCGGGCAACCTGACCTTCTCCGTCACGCTGACCGACACCGCGAAGCGCGTCAGCAACACGCTGTCCGGGACGTACACCTCGCTGGGCGCCGACACGGCCCCCGTGATTGCGAATCTGCGTTTCAAACCGAGCCCGGCCTGCAACGCGGCCAATTCGCCGTTCGACGTCATTTTCGATTTTACGGATTCCTCGGGAAACATCGACGGCGGCGAGGTCGAGATCGTCATCAACAACCAGTTTCCGCCGGTTCAGGGCCAGTTGACCGGGGGCGATGCGACCCAGGGCACGATTCCAATTCAATTGTCGTTCAGCACCGCCGTTCCCGATGGGACGTCGGTGCCGTTCCAGGTCACCATGTCCAACAATCGCGGTTTGATCAGCAATACCTTGAGCGGGAGCCTCGTGTTCAAAGCGTCCGCCTGCACCAGCAAGTAAGTTTGGGGGGATCGGAAATGCCAAAAGCAAAAAACGAACTGAAAGAAACGCACGACCGCCTTGGCTATCATATCCGCGCGGCGCACGACCGTTGGACGGCCGCCGACCGCACGGCCCTGGAGCCCTTCTGTCTCGCCTATCGCAAATTTCTCGACGCCGCAAAGACCGAGCGACTCGCCGCCCGCGCGATCGAAGCCGCCGCGCGCAAAGCGGGCTTCCAGCCGCTCGACGCCGCATCCGACGGCGGCAAGGTGTTTCTGACCGATCGCGGCAAGACGGCGGCCTTGGCGGTTATCGGCGCCGACCCGGTCGAGAACGGCGTCAACCTGGTCGTCGCGCACATCGACTCGCCGCGCCTCGATCTGAAGCAGAATCCGCTCTACGAAGAGCAACGCATCGCCTATTGGAAAACGCATTACTATGGCGGCGTGCGCAAACATCAATGGGTCGCGCGGCCGCTCGCCTTGTACGGCGTCGCGATTCGCGCGGACGGCAAGACGGTGGAAATCGCCATCGGCGACGGCCCGGACGACCCGTGTTTCACGATCCTCGACCTGCTGCCCCACCTGTCGGCCAACGCCCAAAACGGAAAGAAGCTGGTCGATGCCATCCCGGGTGAAAAGCTCAATGTTGTCGTCGGCGGGCGGCCGCTCGGCAAACCCGAGGACGGCAAGGACCGCGTCAAAACGCAGATTCTCAAGCTGCTGCACGAAAAATACGGCCTGACCGAAGAAGACTTCGTCTCGGCTGAACTGGAAATCGTCCCCGCGGGCCCGGCGCGCGAGGTCGGCCTCGACCGCGCCTTCATTGGCGGCTATGGGCAGGACGACCGCATTTGCGCCTACACCGCGATGCGCGCGCTGCTCGATCTGGGCAAGCGGCCGGCGCGCACCGCCGTGGCCCTGTTCATGGACAAGGAAGAAATCGGCTCCGTCGGCAACACCGGCGCCGGCGCGCGGTTTTTCCAGGATTTCATCGGCGGGCTGCTGGCGCGCCAGGGCGCGGACAGCGAGCGGGCGATCCGCCGCGCCGTCGCCGCGAGCCAAGCGTTGTCCGCCGACGTCAACGCCGCGCTCGATCCCGATTGGGCGGAGGTTCACGACCGGCGCAACGCGGCGCTGCTCGGCGGCGGCATTTGCATCTCGAAATACACCGGCTCGCGCGGCAAGTCCGGCGGTTCGGACGCCAACGCCGAATTCGTCGGCAAAATCCGCCGCCTCTTCAACGAGGCCGGCGCGCCGTGGCAGACCGGCGAACTGGGCAAGGTCGACGAAGGCGGCGGCGGCACGGTCGCCCTCTTTTTCGCCGAACAGGGCATGGAAGTGCTCGACGCCGGTCCGGCCTTGCTGGCGATGCACAGCCCCTTCGAACTCGCGCACAAAGACGACGCTTATAGTTCCTATCTCGCGTACAAGGCGTTTTTCGAGAAGGCGTGAACGGCGCGGTTGTCGCCGATAGCTGCCGCCACTAGCGAATGACCAACGCAAACGCATTCGTCCCACGGCCGGGCCACAAGCGTACGCCGCGTTTCTCCAGTTCCGCCCGTAAAACCGGCAAGCCCGCGGGATCGCCCTCGTAGACGAATTCGTGGAAACGATCAATGAGATATTGCGCTTGGCCGTCGTAGAATTCGCCGGCAAAAATCGCCTCGAGATCGGGCGGGATGTCGCCACCGAACGCGTCGGCCCAGAAACGCCAGAAATCGGGCCGGTCGTGCGGCGTCCAGCGCCGGTTTTCCTTGCCCAGCCAGTAGGCGGCCCCGCGCAGGAACGCCGCGGCGAATTGTTCCGTCGTCAACTGCGGGAAACGGCGGACCAGTTCGGGCAATCGCGTTCTTGCCTGAATTTTCGTTTCTTCGACCAGCGCCCGGCGGCTCTCGCCAGCGGACAGGTCTTTCGCGAAGCCGTCGCAGATATCGGGATAGTCGTTCCGATCGCCGCCGAGAAAGCCGTGGCCGATCCCCTCGACAAAGCGCTCCGCCGTTGCGCGGTCGACGCCGTTCATGTCTTCGGGCAGCGCCAGCGGTTGGGCGGCGCCCGGCGGCCCGGCGACCGACGTGCAGATATGCTGATAAAAGGCGTCGCCCGCCGCCGCGCCCATGCCGAATACGGCCGCGTCGCGATTCCAGGTCGGCCACGGGGGCGGTTCGACGAGCAGGCGCCGGGCCTCCGCCGCGTCGCACGACCGGCCGAACGCGCGCCAGCCGAAAGCGCGCCAACGCGCCGGCAGCCGGGCGATCACCGCCTCCGGTCCGCCGGGCTGGCCGGGCGCATAGCGCCCGACGACGCCGTCGATCAGCGACGCGTAATCGTCGCCGCGGCTCCACGTCAACACACGAAAGCTGTCGGCGAAATACGATGTTTTCACCGGCAGCGGCGTCAGCGTGTTGAGCGCGCCGGCCAGCAGCAGCGGGGCCGCCAACAGCCACTGTGTGCGCCGCGTAAACAGGCTGACAAAAATGCAGACGAACGCGATCATCGGGGGAAAAAGCGGCAGCAGATAGCGGTGCGACAGGAAATTCCGGGCCGGTTCGAACGAATCGGCGGAGACGGCGAAACCTGCGATCCACGCCGCCAGGAAAAGCAGCAAGACCCGACTGAGAAAATCGTTCTTCCGCTGCCAAAAGAGAAATCGGCCGGGCCGGAAGATTTCCAGAAATGCGCCGAGCGCGCCCAGTAGAAACAGCAGAAAAAAGAACGCGGAAAAGACCGGCGCGTCCAGAAACCGCGAGAGCGCTCCGTCGGCCAGCCCATGCGGAGAAAAGATCGGCGTCCGCAAAAACACATCGTAGCCCGCCGATTGGGGCAACCGGTCGAACAGCAGTTCGCCGAGCCGACGCAGCGCTGCGCCGGCGCCGCCGCCGGCCGCCCGATGCTGCGTCAATTGCAAAAACACCTGGTCCAGCCGCAACGGGCAGACGACAAACGCCGCCGTCGCCGGGGCGAGGAATCGCAGCAGATCCCTCCCCCGCCAACGCCAGCAGGCGCCGACCGCGAGCGCCGCGATCAGCGGGGCGTTTTGGGCGTGGTAGTACAGCGCGAACCGCGCGAACAAACCCAGCAACGCCGCGGCGACGAGGCCGGGTGGGCGATCGGCACTGCGGAAAAAGAGATAAAGCATGACCCCCGAGAAAAAATAGGTTTCGAAGTGGTTTCCCCAAAACGCACAATGCGCCGCCCATTCGAAAAATGGGGGCGGGAAGATGTTGAACAACAAGAACAGGAAGGCGCCGTTGACGCCGATTGCCCGCCGCAGCGCCGCCGTCCACGAGATGACGCCGCCGGCGAAAAACAGCGCGCCCAGGACCTTTTCCCAAAGAAGGCGCGAGTCGTCCACATAGTAAAACGGCGTGAGCAGCAGCCCGAAGATCTTGTTGCCTTCGCCGGGGCCCGAGCGATACAGGTCGAAGGGAAGGGATAAGTGATCGAGCAGCCCGATCGCCGCGTTGCCTTTTTTGAGAATCTCGGGTTCGGCGTAGCCGAAGTGAAAAAACCGGACGGCGTAAACAGCGAAGCCGGCCAGCGAAACGGCCAGCCAGAGGCGGCGCTCTCGTTGCACTATCTGGAGGAATCCGTCATTTGCTTGGATGATTGCACAGGCGCAGCCGCAGCGTCAAGGTTGCGGTCGGACGAAAAATCCGCTCAAATCGCTTGATTCCTGGCGATTGCACGTTACTCTTGAATTTCATGGACAAATATCAGAAGTAGCAGCGTTGTTGAAAACCGTGTCTTGGGCGTCGGCGCCTTGGGAGAACAACATGGACCCCATCATCGATTTGCACACCCACGCGCAAGATGTGCAAAACGAACCGACGGTCCGGCCGTACGTGCGCGGCCTGGCGGCGTTCATGGCCTGGCCGGGCCCGATTTGGGCGTGGGAACTCCTGAATTTCCACCCCAAGCTGGCGGCCCGCGCCCGCGGTCCGTTGTCGACGTGGACGGCGTTCGAGTCGCAAATGCGCTTGTCGCGTGCGACCCCGAAACGCCTCGTGTCCGCCATGAAAAAAGCCGGCGTCGCCCGGGCCGTGATCCATCCGGTCGAGCCGCTCTCGTGCGCCGAGGAGGCGCTCGCCATCGCGCGCGATAACCCGAGTCTGATTCCCTTCGCCGCCGCCGATCCGCGCGACGCGCACGCCGCCGAAAAACTTGACAAGCTGCTGGCCGCCGGCGCCAAGGGCGTCAAATGCCACCCGATTTTGCAGCAGACGGCGCCGGAGGATTCGGCGTGGCGGCCGCTGCTCGAGGTGGCGCAGGCGCGCGGCGTGCCCGTGTTGTTCCACGCCGGCGCATTCCAATATCACTTATTTCCGCGTCCGTCGCACCAATACGGTTGCCCGCGCCGCTTCGAGACCTTGTTGAAAGCCTTCCCCAAGGCCGACATCGTGTTGGGGCACATGGGCCTGCACGAAAGCGACGACGCGATCGCCCTGGCGCAACGCTTCAACAACGTCATCCTCGAAACCAGTTTTCAGCATCACTCGATCATCCGCCGGGCGTTCAACGCCGTCGGCGCCGAGCGTCTGGCGTTTGGGTCCGACTGGCCGGCGACCGATATTGCCAGTGCCTTGCGCCAGGTGCGCAACGCGCTGTCCGACGACGCCAACTTGGAAAAGGTGCTCTGGCAAAACGCCCAGCGCTTGCTGGGGTTGCAGAACTAGGGCGGCCGAAGGCGCAAGACGGCGGCCTTGCAGGAAAGTCCAAAATATGAAATAGCGTTGGCTCGCAGGATACGTGTCACGAGAAATAAACGGGGAGGCGATTCAATGAAAAAATTCCACTGGCTGATTGTGACCGTGGCGATCGCCTTGCTGGCGATCGCACTTGGCCTGGGTTGCGGCTCGACCAGCAGTTCCGGAACGAGCGCGGCGGATGACGATGCGTCGCCGGCTGACGATGACGCCTCGCCCGCCGACGACGACGCCTCGCCCGCCGACGACGACGCGACCACGGCGGCGTGGGTCTGGACGCCGGTGGACGGCGTGATCTGCCGCGACGGCTCCGCGACGGGCTACGCGTTGCGCCTCCAGCCGGGCGCAACGAACCTGATGATCTTCCTGCAAGGCGGCGGCGCGTGCTACTCGCCGTCGAGTTGCAGCGACAATCCGGCTCATTTCGGCGAGTCGGACTTCGCCACGTGGACGACGGGAACCGGCGCGCAGGGCATCCTCAACGACCAAAACGCCGCCAACCCCGTCAAAGATTGGAACGTGGCCTACGTGCCGTATTGCACGGGCGATCTGCACGCCGGCAGCAAGACGAACGGCGCGGCGCCGGATGTTCCGGGCACGCAGCAGTTCGTCGGCTATCAGAACATCAAGAAGATTCTCGCGGCGCTGAAAGTGCAGTTTCCGGAGCCGTCGCGGATTCTGTTGGGCGGCGAAAGCGCCGGCGGCTTCGGCACGGTGCTGAACTACGCGCAAACGGCCCGGACCTGGCCGACGGTCCCGGTCGCGCTGCTCGACGACTCCGGCCCGCTCTTCTCCGACCAGCAGGTGCTCGCGCCGTGCCTGGAATTGCTCGTGACCCTTTTGTGGGACGCGGACCCGGTAATAGCGGACGGCTGCACGAGCTGTTTCGAGGCCGGCGGCGGCATGTATTCCGGCTGGCATAAATGGCTCGCGGACACCTTCCCCATGGGAACGTTCGGCCTCTATTCGTCGATGGAGGACGAAACGATCCGCAGCTTCTTCGGCATCGGCCAGGACAATTGCACCGGCACGACGGACATCCCGGGCGACGTGTACGAGCAGGGACTGCTTGACCTGCGCACGCTGATTACGCCGACGAAAAAATGGACGACCTATTACATTCCCGGCGACTCGCACACGGCGACCATGGAAGACAGCACGTTCTTCGGCACGACCGACGACGGCGTGGCGCTGAGCACGTGGGTCGGCGAACTGCTGACCGGCGTTCCCGGCAACGTCGGACCCTAAACCGACGCGTCTGCTCAGCTTCCGCATGTCTTGGGCGACGGGGCTTTCCCCTGTCGCCCATTGCATCTCCGCTGCGGCCTTTTTATGATCGGTGCGTCGCCGAGAAACGTTGCGTCGCTTAAGTTATTCTCCAACGTCGATTGTTCACGGCACAGCGAGCGCGTGCGCCGACGCGCGAAAGGGCTTGTCGATGTTGGTCGACTTTGTGGTCGGGCTGTCGATTGCGGTGCAATTGGCGGCGGGCATTCTCGCCCTCCGTCTCATCCGCATCACCGGCCGCCGCTCGGCCTGGGCGCTGATCGCCGCGGGGATGCTGCTGCTCGTCGTGCGGCGCGGCATCGTCTTTTACCACGCTATTTTCGGGGCGCCGCCCGTGGCGCCCGACCTCGCCGCCGAGATTCCGGCGCTTGTCGTTTCGCTCCTGCTGATCGTCGGCGTGGCGATGATCGGGCCGCTCTTTCAATCCATTCTGCACACCAAGCAACAATTGGAAGCCGCCAATCGGCGCCTGCTCACCGAATCGAAGGAATTGGCGCGCGCCCACGAATCGCTTCGGCGCGCGCAGTATTCCCTCGACCACGCCTCGGACGCGGTGATGTGGGCCGCCGAAACCAGCGGCCTGGTTTACGTCAATGAGGCGGCCTGCCGGCTGACCGGCTTCTCCTGGGAGGAACTGCTGACCAAGAGCGTCGCCGACATCGACACCGGGGTTTCGCCGGAGAGTTGGGCGGAGTTGTGGCGCCGCACGCGGGATCACGGGCCGCAGCTCGTCACCACCCGCCACCGCACCAAGAGCGGCCGGAGCATCCCGGTCGAGGTGTCCATCAGTTATGTCTCCTTCGAAGGGCGCTCATATCTTTGCGGCATCGTGCGCGACATCGGCGCGCGGGTCGAGGCGGCGCGCGGGCTGCGCGAAAGCGAACGCCGGTTCCGCACGCTATTCGAGAACGCCGCGCTGGGCTTGGCGCTGACCGACGCCGAGGGCCGGCTGATCGTGACGAACGCGGCGTTGCAAACGCTGCTCGGCTACTCGGACGACATGTTGCGCGCCATGTCGTACCTCGATCGCACCCACCCCGATGACCGCGAGGCCGATTCGCAGTTGTTCACCGAACTGCGCGATGGCCGGCGCGACATCTACTTCATCGAAAAACGCCTGCGGCGCGCCGACGGCCGCGTGCTGTGGGTCCACGTCACCGTCTCGCCGGTGCGCGACGAAGACGGCCGGCCGACCCATTTCATCCGCATGATCAAAGACATCTCCGACCGCAAGAAAATCGAGGAGGAAGAGCAGATCACCAAGGTCCGCCTGGAAGCCCTCTTGGCGCTCAACCAGATGGGCGCAGCCACGTTGCGGGAAATCACCACCTTTGCGCTCGAGAGCGCCGTGCGGGTCACCCGCAGCAAGATCGGCTATCTCGCGTTCGCCAGCGACGACGAATCCGAATTGGTCATGCAGGCCTGGTCCGACGCCGCGCTGGCCGACTGCGCCATTATCGACAAGCCGCTGCGCTACCCGGTCGCGACGACCGGCCTGTGGGGCGAAGCGGTGCGCCAGCGGCGGCCGATCGTCACCAACGACTACGCCGCGCCGAATCCGTGGCAAAAGGGCTGCCCCGTCGGACACGTCGCGCTCGTGCGGCACATGAACGCGCCGTTGATCGACGGCGACCGCATTGTCTTTGTGGCCGGCGTCGGCAACAAGGACGAAGAGTACACCGACGATGACATCCGGCAGTTGACGCTGCTCATGCAGGGCATGTGGAGCATGCTGCAGCGGCGGCGCGCCGACGACGAACTTCGCCGGCACAAACTGCGCCTCGAGGAAACCGTCGCCGAGCGCACGCGGCGGCTGCAGGAAGCGAACCAGGATCTCGAGGATTTCGCGCACGTGGTGTCGCACGACCTCAAGGCGCCGCTGCGGGCGATCAGCCAGGTCGCCGGCTGGTTCATGGAAGACTACGGCGCGAATCTCGACGCGCGCGGCGAGGAGATGATCCAACTCCTCAACGGCCGCGCCCATCGGCTCGAGAAACTGATCGACGGCATCCTCGAATTCTCCCGCGTCGGCCGGGCGCCGGAGCGGCTGACGCCGGTCGAGCTGCGGCAGGTCGCGGCCGCCGTCGTCGAACTGCTGGCGCCGCCGGCGTATATTACGATCACGCTGGCCGCGAATTTGCCGTGCGTTATGGCCGACGCGACGCTGATGCAGCAGATTTTCCAGAACCTGCTGAGCAACGCCGTCAAATTCATGGACAAGCCGGAAGGCCGGATCGACGTGACCGCCCGCGAGCGCGAAAACGACTGGCTGGTGTGCGTCGCGGACAACGGCCCCGGCATCGAAGCGAAATATCACGAAAAAATCTTTCAGATTTTCCAAACTCTGGCGGCGCGCGACAAGTTCGAGAGCACCGGCATCGGTCTGGCGCTGGTCAAGCGCGCCGTCGAACGCGGCGGGGGCAAGGTCTGGCTGGAATCGACCCCGGGCCAGGGTTGCGCTTTCTATTTCACGCTGCCCAAGGAGCGCGCTGCCAATGAATCACTCGACGCTGATCCTGGTCGTTGAAGACGACAAAGTCGACGCCCTGACGATCGAACGCTCGCTCAAGCGCGAGTTGAAACTGACCAATCCCATCGTCTTCGCCGGCGACGGCGAAGAAGCCCTCGCCTACCTGCGCGATCCGCAAAAAGCCCGGCCGGGATTGGTGCTGCTCGACCTGAACATGCCGCGGCTGAACGGCCTCGAATTGCTGGCCATCATGAAGCAAGACCCCAATCTGCGAACCATTCCGGTCGTCGTGCTGACCACGTCCAACGAAGAACGCGACCGGATGAAGAGCTTTCACCTCGGCGTCGCCGGCTACATGGTCAAACCGGTCGATTATCCCCAATTCGTCGATGTCGTGAAAACCATCGGCCTGTATTGGACGGTAAGCGAGACGCCGAATTGAGGGAGCGGGATTCGGGATTCGGGATTCGGGACTCGGGATTCGGGATTCGGGGTTCGGGATCCGGGACTCGGGACTCGGGACTCGGGATTCGGGGTTTGGGATCCGGGCGGCCGGCCGGATCTGGCGCGAAGACGCGGAAGGCGCGGAGAAATTGAAGCCGCAGATGGCGCCCCCGCCCCGCACTGCTGACATTATCCTTTTTCCTTTTTCCTTTTTACTTCTCGAGCGCCGCTGCCTCCAGCCGCGGGCCGAGCAGCACCGGGTATAGCTCCGGCTCGTCGAGACGGCGGCAGGCGGCCGGCAGTTGCGCCAGGTTCGCGAGCGCCCCGGCCCGCAACTCGACGAGCGTGGGCAAGTCGTCGATGATCTCGCCCTGACGCATCACCGGCTGCAGCAGGCGCTCGGTGCGAGCGATTTGCGGGCCCAGCCGGCGCCGCCGGCCGCTGCCCAACGTCCGGCCTTCGACGCCGCCCGCCGGGTGAAACGCCGCGCCCTCGAGTTCCAGCCAATCGGCCAGCATCGCCCCGCCCTTGTCGAACAGCCGCCAGAGTTGCTTGACCCCCGGCAGCGTGGCTTTGTGGGCGTCGTCGGTCTGCTTGCGCGCCGGGCGCCAGCGGCCGGCGGCGTCGGCCACCGCCGCGAGTTTATAGACTCCGGTGAAGGCCTCGTCGCCGTGGGCGGCGATCATCCGGCAACCGACGCCGAACTGGTCGATCGGGGCGCCCCGCCTCTTCAGTTCGCGGATCGCGTATTCGTCGAGATCGCCCGAGGCGACGATCTGCGTGTCGTGCAGTCCGGCGCGGTCGAGCAGCCGTCGGACGCGCGGCGCCAGGCGCGCGAGGTCGCCGCTGTCCAGCCGAACGCCCGCGAGCCGTTCGCCTCGGCCCTGCATCTCCTGCCCGACGATCGCGGCGTTGGGCAGGCCGCTGCGCAGCGTGTCGTAGGTGTCGACCAGCAAGATGCAGTGCTCGGGATACGTCCGGGCGTAGCGCCGGAACGCTTCGAGTTCGTCGTCAAACGCCATCACCCAGGAATGCGCCATCGTGCCCGACGGTCGGAGGCCCAGGATTCTCGCGGCTTCGACGTTGGACGTGGCGGCGCAACCGCCGATGAAGCAGGCGCGCGCGGCGGTCAGAGCGCCGTCGAGGCCTTGCGCGCGCCGCATGCCGAATTCCAGCACGTTGTCAGCGCCCGCCTCCTGGCAGATGCGCGCGGCCTTCGTCGCCACGAGCGATTGAAAATTGATGATGTTCAGCAGCGCCGATTCGACGAGTTGGCTTTCTTCAAGCGGCGCCATCACGCGCAGGATCGGCTCGAACGGGAACGCGAGCGCGCCTTCGGGAATCGCCCAGACCGCCCCCGCAAAGCGCCATTTCGCGAGCCGACGCAGGAAATCCTTGGCGAACAGGCCGGTTGTCGCGAGATACTCGACATCTTCGGGCGCGAAGCGCGCCCCGGCGAGAAATTGCAGCGCGTCGGCCAGGCCGACCGTCAGCGCGTAGCCGCCGTCAAACGGCGACCGGCGATGAAACAGATCGAAACACGCCGGACGGCGGTGCAGGCCGGCCCGCCAGTAGCCCTGCAACATCGTCAACTCGTAGAGATCCGTGAACGCCGCCGAATGGGGGACTGTCATCCTTCGCCTCGCAGCAGAAAATTACCAATCGCTCGCGCGCCGTCGCGCGACGCCCGCTTCCGCCATATTGCGCCACGCCGCCGCCAACGAGCCGGCGACGTCGATGCCGCGCACGCCGTCTTCGATCACCGTCGCGCGCAAGCCGAGCCGCACGGCGTCGAGCGTCGAATAGAGCACGCAGAAATCGGTCGCCAGCCCGACAAAAAACACGTTCGTCAGACCGCGTTCGCGCAAATAACCGCTCAGGCCCGTCGGCGTCCGGCGGTCGTTTTCGAAGAAAACCGAATAGGAATCGATCTCGCGGTGGTAGCCCTTGCGCAGGATCAACTCGGCCCGCGCGACCGCCAGTTCCGGATGAAACTCGGCGCCGCGCGTGCCCTGCACGCAATGATCGGGCCAGAGGATCTGCTCGCCGTACGGCGCGGAAATCGTCTCCAGCGGCTTTTTCCCGGGGTTCGCCGAGGCGAAGGAAGAATGGTCGGCCGGATGCCAATCCTGCGACAGGATGACGTGCGCAAACCGCTCTGCCAGCCGATTGACGACGGGGATGACCGCATCGCCGTCCGGCACGGCCAGCGCCCCGCCGGGGCAGAAGTCGTTTTGGACGTCCACGACGAGCAGGACGGCGTCGCCGGTCGGTGCTTGACGGTCGCGATTCATGAACGCCCTCGCTCCGCGGGTTTCCGCCGCCGCGGGCAAGCAAACTTTTGTGCCAAATCGGCGGCGTGTCAATAGTGCGAAGCCGTGCATTTGACGGCCGGCGCCGAGGATATTACATTCTGAGCGTGAACGGAGCCGAACGGGCCAGCGGCGATGTGCCGTGGCGAATCATTCGGCTCCCTTTCCGTGAAAAAAAACTTGCCGGAGGAATGATGAAGACGCGTTTGCCTTGGATCTTGTCGATTGCTCTGTGCCTGGCGGCCATCGGCGCTGTAATTAACTGCAGTTCGAGCGGCGGCGGCGGCAGCAGTGCGGCCGATGACGACGCCAGCCCCGGCAGCGGCTCGGTGGACAGCGCGTGCCAGGCGGTCTTCGCCAAGTGCGCGCCGGCCGGGTATTCCAGTTATCAAGAGTATTGCAGCGCTTTCGACCTGGCCGCCGTGGGCGGCTCATGTTTCGTCACGGCCATCTTGAATTTCTTCAACTGCCTGACGGAAAACGATTGCGTCGACCCGACGTGCGAGACGACCTACACAAGCGCAACCGAGGCTTGCCTCTGAGCGTACGCAGCAGCGACGAAATTCACGAATAGGCGGCGACGGTCGAAGGGCCGGCCGCCTTTTTTGCGGCGCGCGCCGAGCATCCGGCGCCGGCCGCTTGCCCTGCCGGTTATTTTTGTTTACAAAGGTGAAATGAAAAAGACCGCGCGAGGCGTTGGTTTTCTGGTGTTTGGTTGCCTGTTGGCGGCGACGGCGTGTCATCGCGGGCCGAACCGCGCTTTGATCTACAAGCCGGTCAACGCGGCGCACTACGTGCAGAACTGCCTGACCTTCATGGAAAAATGCCTCGGCGAAACCGAGCAAGACGCCAACTCGGAGTGCTCCTGGATCGCCCAGGCGACGCAAGTGCCGGAATGCGTCGAAGTTGCTCTGGGCGATCTGATCGATTGCTTCAACACGACTGTCACCTGCGGCACGGTGGATCAGGCCGCGACCAACGCGATCGACGCCTGCATGGACACTTTCGATTCCCAATCCAAGAGATGCTACTGACGGCAAATGCGTCGCCGGCTGCCTCCGGCACTAGAGAATAACTAACGTTTCGACTAACTTCAGCGGGATGGCGGCAGTCTGTCAAGCCGCCCCAATGAATATTACTTTAATGTATAAGTTTATTTTTGAGAGTCCGCCGAAACAGCAAAACATCGAATTATAACAATAGGTTGCGGCGACAACTTTTCACGCGCTCTGAAACATGGCGTTTTGTAATTTTTTCGTTGACCTACGCGCAATCTTTGCTATAGTACCCCGCACTTGGGGCTCGACATAATCGTCTGAAGTTGTCAAGCCCCCTGGCTTCGCGCAGGAAAGAGGAAACATCCGCATGGCGCATCGTATCGAAGTCCGTCTGAAGCCGCACGTCGCCGACGCCCTCGGCGCCAAGGTGGTGCGGCAGATCCGCGAAAATCTCGGTTTGGAAGTGGAAGGCGTCCGCACCGTGGATGTTTACACGGTCGACAAGCGCCTCACGCCCGCCCAGATGAAAAAAACAGCGGCGGCGGTGTTCGTCGACCCGATCATTCAGGATCTTTGTTTCACCAAGCCGGCCGGCGCGGATTTGACGTGGGACTGGCTGGTGGAAGTCGGTTTTCGGCCCGGCGTGACGGACAACGTCGGCCGAACCGCGCGGGAAGCGTTGGCGCGCGCCGGCGGTTACGAATTCAAAGGCGACGAAGCCGTTTACACTAGCCGGCAGTATCTGATCTCGGGCAAACTGACCGAGGCCGACGTCGAGCGCATCGCGGCCGACTTGCTGGCCAACGGCCTGATCCAGCGCTGGACGATCGTCCCCGCCAAAAAATACAACAAGAAGAAGATCGCGACGGCGCACGTCCCGAAAGTGCAGATCGAAACGAAACCCCGGGTCAAAGCGCTCGACCTGGCGATTTCCGATGCGCAGTTGATGAAGCTCAGCCGCGAGCGCACCCTGGCGCTTTCGCTTCCCGAGATGAAAGCGATTCAAAAGCACTACAAGAGCGCCGCGACGGCCAAAGCGCGCCGCAAATTCGGCCTGGGCAAGACGCCGACCGACGTGGAACTGGAAGCGTTGGCGCAAACCTGGTCCGAGCACTGCAAACACAAGATTTTCAACGCGCGGATTTCCTACACCGAAGGCGAGAACCAGGAAACCATCGACTCGCTGTTCGACACCTATATCAAAGGCTCGACGGAGCGCATCCGCAAGGCGAAAGGCCCCAAAGATTTCTGCCTGTCCGTCTTCCGCGACAACGCGGGCGTGATCCGCTTCAACGATAAATACTCGCTGGTGATGAAGGTCGAAACGCACAACAGCCCGAGCGCGCTGGACCCCTACGGCGGCGCGTTGACCGGCATCGTGGGCGTCAACCGCGACCCGTTCGGCACCGGCGCCGGCGCGAAGCTGATCCTCAACACCGACGTCTTCTGCTTCGCCAGTCCGTTCTTCAAGAAGCCGCTCGGCCCGCGCCTGCTGCACCCGAAGCGCGTGCTCGAGGGCGTGCGCGAGGGCGTCGAGCACGGCGGCAACAAGTCGGGCATCCCGACCGTCAACGGCTCCGTGGTCTTCGACGACCGCTTCGCCGGCAAACCGCTGGTCTTCTGCGGCACGGCCGGGCTGCTGCCGGCGAAGGTTTGCGGCAAACCGGGCGAATACAAGAAGGCGGAAATCGGCGACTGGATCGTGATGGTCGGCGGCCGGATCGGCAAAGACGGCATTCACGGCGCCACCTTTTCGTCGGAAGGGCTGCACGAGAAGAGCCCGGCGACGGCGGTGCAGATCGGCGACCCGATCACGCAGAAGCGGATGACCGATTTCCTGCTCAAGGCGCGCGACAAGTGCCTGTACAGCGCGATCACCGACGACGGCGCCGGCGGGTTGTCCTCGTCGATCGGCGAAATGGCGCGCGACACGGGCGGCTGCGAAGTCGACCTGGAAAAAGCGCCGCTGAAATACGCGGGCTTGAACCCGTGGGAAATCCTTTTGTCCGAGGCGCAAGAGCGGATGACGCTCGCCGTGCCGCCCGCGCATCTCGCCGAATTTCTCGCGTTGTCGAAGAAGATGAGCGTCGAATCGACGGCGCTGGGCAAATTCACCGACAGCGGCGTGTTCCATATCAAGTATCACGGCAAGTCCGTCGCCGCGCTCGACATGGAGTTCCTGCACGAAGGCGCGCCGAACATGGAATTGGAAGCGGTCTGGCGCCAGCTTCGCTACCCCGAGCCGCGGCCGCCGCAATTCATGGACCTGGGCGAAATGGTCCTGCGCGTGCTCGCGCGCTTGAACGTGTGTTCGAAAGAGTACTGGGTCCGCCAATACGACCACGAAGTGCAGGGCGGCAGCGTGGTGAAGCCGCTGGTGGGCGTGAACAACGACGGTCCGTCCGACGCGGCGGTGATCCGCCCCGACCTGGACAGCATGGAAGGCGTGGTCGTCGCCCACGGCATCTGCCCGAAATTCGGCGACATCGACGCCTACGTGATGGCGGCGAACGCGGTCGACGAAGCGGTGCGCAACGCCGTGGCCGTCGGCGCCGACGTCGACCACCTCGCCGGCCTCGACAACTTCTGCTGGCCCGACCCCGTGCAGAGCGACGCCACGCCCGACGGCCGCTACAAGCTCGCGCAACTGGTCCGCGCCTGCAAAGCGCTCTCCGAGGTGACGACGATCTACGGCGTGCCGTGCATCTCCGGCAAAGACTCGATGAAGAACGACTACCAGATCGGCGACGTCAAGATTTCCGTGCCGCCGACGCTGCTGTTCACCGTCATCGGCCGCATCGCCGACGTCCGCCGCTGCGTCACGATGGACGCGAAGAACCCCGGCGATCTCGTGTATCTGCTCGGCTACACCCGCGACGAAATGGGCGGCTCCGAGTACTACCGGGAACTCGGCTTCATCGGCAACAAGGCCCCGCGCCTCGAACCCGAATACTCGGTCGAGATGTACCGCCGCCTGCGCGACGCCATGCGCGCCAACATCGTCCGCTCGTGCCACGACTTGTCCGACGGCGGGCTCGCCGCCGGCCTGGCCGAAACCGCGTTCGCCGGCGGCTACGGTCTGTCGGCGTATCTCTCGCGCGTGCCGTACGAAGGCGTGGAGCGCGACGACTTCGTATTGTTCGCCGAAAGCCCGGGGCGGCTGCTGGTGACCGTGCGGCCCGAGCACAAGACGGCCTTCGAAGAGCGAATGGTCGATTCGATGTACGCCGAAATCGGGCTGGTGACGAAAGACCCGGTGCTCGAAGTCGTGGGCGTCAACGGCAGCGTGCTGTGCCGCATTCCGATCGCCGAGCTGAAACGCGCGTGGCAAAGCACGTTGAATTTCTAGAGGGAGCGTCCGCAAAGTGGGAGACATGAAAGCGATTGTCGTAACCGGCAACGGGACCAATTGCGAAATGGAGATGGCGCACGCCTGCCGACTGGGCGGCTTCGAGCAAGTGGACATCGCGTTCATTTACGAGATCCTGCACAACGAATTCGATCTCGAAGACTACCATCTGCTGTGCCTGCCCGGCGGCTTCCTCGACGGCGACGACCTCGGTTCGGCCAAGGCCTCGGCCGTGCTGTGGCGCTACGCCGCCCTCTCCCGCAGCAAGAAGCTGATCAACGTGCTGCGGCACTTCATCGAATCCGGCAAGCTGATCCTCGGCGTCTGCAACGGCTTTCAACTGTTGGTGAAGTTGGGCCTGCTGCCGGCCATCGACGGCGAATTCTTCGACCAGACGGCGACGTTGACCGTCAACGACTCCGGCCGTTTCGAGTCGCGCTGGGTCAACTTGGTGGTCGAGCCGCGCACGCCGTGCGTCTTCCTCAAGGGCGTCGAGAAGCTGCAACTGCCCGTCCGGCACGGCGAAGGCAAGCTCGTTTTCGCCGACGACAAAGTCCTCGAAGATGTGAAGAAAAAACGGCTCGGGGCGGTGCGCTACGCCAACGCCAAGTTCGAGCCGACCGACAAATATCCGGCCAACCCCAACGGCGCCGCGGACGCGATCGCCGGCCTCTGCGACGAAACCGGGCGCATTTTCGGCCTGATGCCGCATCCCGAGGCCTTCACGCACTACACGAACTACCCCCACTGGCAGCGCTTCAAGAACATGCCGGAAGAGGGGCAAGGCGTCGCGCTGTTCCGCAATGCGCACAATTACCTCAAGAAGCATTTCAAAGGGGCGGACGGCGCGCCCGTTGAGGACCGCGCGGAGAGTCGTTAGTTTCTGGCCGGGGCGGCGAAACCTGGGGCTCGCGGGGGTTGTGTGATGATTCCTACCGACGTCTTCGACGCGCTCGGCCTGCCATTCGACCTGCTGGAAGAAATCTGGACCTCGGACGAAGGGCCCGCCGAGCAGGAAATCCGCGTTTTTCAGCGCTGTCTGATCCTGCTGGGCTACCCGACGGGCGGGCACGGCCGGCCGTGCATCGACGGCGTGGTCGGGCCCAACATGCGCCGCGCGCTCAAGCAATATCAGGATGAACGCGGCCTGCCCGCCGACGCCCGCCTCGACGCCGAGCTGCGCCGCCGCCTCTACGACGAGGCCGCCGCCTGGCTCGCCGCCTTCGACGAGCCCAGCCGCACGCGCACGCACGGTCAGTTGCTGCAGGTCGAGGACCTGCCGCCGTACACCGCGCATCTGGTCATCCACGAGTTCCTGCACGAGGCCGACGAACGCGTCGCCGAGCCGCTCCGGCCGGCGTTTTATGCGCTGGTTTCGTGGGCCAACAACGCCATCACCCTGCCCTGTCTGCCGCTGAAAAAATATCTCGAAAATCTGCGGACGATGTCGCCGCGCGAGGCGCGGTTGGCCGCGCTGCGCTACGGCTACCTGCGGCAGCCGTTGTCGTATTTCGAAAAGCGTTTCGGCGCCGCGGCCGCGCGCGCGTTGAATCCCGGCGATCTCGCCTTTCATTTCGACGTCGTCGCCGCCGTCCTGCAAGACGACGCCGAATTGCGCCAGGCCGCGGAGGCGAAAAACGGCGAGGCCATGCTCCGCCGCCTCGAATGGCTCGAAGACGACTCGTCGATCAGGGGCCCGGCCACCCTGCCCAACGCGCTCGCCGAATTCGCCGCCCTGCTGGCGCGCCAGCCGGTGACGCCGGCGTAACCGGGCGTCCGCTTCCGTGACCGCCGATCAGCTCGCGCTCGACCCCGCGCCGGGCTCGCCCCCGCCGGCCGCCAACCGCGCCGAATGGATCGACGCCCTGCGCGGCCTCGCGATTCTGGCGGTCGTGTTCGTGCACAGCCATCCGGGGCCGGGGCCGGACAAATACCTGCACGTGGTGTTGGTGCCGTCGTTTTTCTTCTCGGCGGGCCTCGTGTTCCAAGCGGGCAAATACGCGACGTGGCGGGCGTTCGCCAAGCGGCGGCTGCGCGGCCTGGTCGTTCCCTACCTGTTTTTTTCGGCGGTGGCGTGGGCGTTTTGGGCGACGGTCTGGGCGTGGAGCCGCTGGGGCCTCGGCGTCCGCAATCCGGAACTGACGCGGATGGCGTTCGCGCCGCTGGTCGGCATCCCGTACGGCGCCGCGAAGTTCATGGATTACAACGTCCCGCTCTGGTTTTTGACGTGCCTGTTCTCGGCCGACAACCTTTTCTATTTTTTGCAAAAATGGGTGAAGTCGGCCGGCGCCCTCGTCGCGGCGCTGCTCGGGTTGTCGCTGGCCGGCTTCGCAATCACGCGCGCGCTGCCGCTGTCGCTGCCGTGGCACGTCGACATGGCGCTGATCGTGCTCCCCTACTACGGCGCCGGTTATCTCTTCCGCCGCCGCTTCGGCCTGACGCCGCGCCTGGCTTGGCCGGCGCAGATCCTCGTCGCCGCCGCCGCCCTCGCCGCCTCGCTGTACGTCAGCCGGTTCAACCCCGAACTGCGCTGGGTCGACAACAACATCGGCCGCTGGCTGCCGTTTCAACTCACCGCGGCCGGCGCGGTCGTCTTTTTCTCGCTGCTGGCCCAACTTTTGGCCCGCCTGCGCGTGCTCGGCTATTTCGGCCGCAATTCGCTGCCGCTGCTCGGCCTGCACGCGCTGACGATGCCGCTCTTTCTCGCCGTCGCCGGCGCCGCGCTGGGGATCGCCAACCCGCGCACCCCGCACACGACGCCCTGGGCGCTGATCTGGGCAACCGGCGCGATCCTGCTCGCGCTGCCGCTCGTCCGCCTGCTCAACCGCTACGCGCCGTGGGCCGTGGGGCGGCCGAGGGAGAAAAGACCGAGACGAATGGAATGCTAAACCCAGAGACCGCAGAGAAAGCGCACAAAGGACGCCGAGACGACCGCAACGCGTTGGGTTCCGTGCTCGCTGTGTCTTCCCTCTGTACTACTATCGTTTCGTTTCTTGTTTCGGCGCAAAGATTTTCGCATCGCCAACGGCCCCAGGACTAAAGAGACTGTCGATTTTCTTGGCGTTGCAAAACATCCATCGTTTTCCCCACGATTACGCGGCTTCGCCCCTTTATTCGTCATTCCCGCGGAGGCGGGAATCCAGGCATTGTAAGAGCGCCTTTCCAGG
>CAZHPN010000084.1:0-23398 GCA_964534375.1 uncultured bacterium
AGATCTCGGCGATCAGCAGCAGCGGCCCCATGATCGTCGACCAGGACCAGTCGCCGCCGAGGGTCGTGGTCAGCCGCCAGTGCATGTAGCGGCTGGAGACGATCGCCGCCACCAGCATCAGCATGATGGTGACCGCCCGGCCGCGGAACCGGTTGAGGATCAGGGCGATGGCGAAGCCGAAGGCGCCGAAGACCGCCTGGTCCTCGAGCTTGAGCGGGGTGACCACGATCAACGCGATCAGCACCATGCCGATGACGAAGCCGACCACCGCGAGCGCCGATCTCGCGAATCCGGCTTTTTTCACGCGGTGCGATGCTTTGGGCAGTGTTTCTTCCATGGCGTTATTTCCGCGCGAAAGGCGGATCGTCGCCGCCGCGCACGAGCGCGGCGAGCGGCGCCGCCAGTTCTTTTACCGTGGCCCACGTCTGCGAATCGGGGTATCGCTGGTACACCAGGTTGCGCCGGGCGTGCGCTTCGCGCATCGACTCATCCCACGGCACGGCCGCCGGCAGCGCCGCGTCCGAAATCACGTTGGCCAGCGCGGCTTTCACGTCGCGGCTGAGTTCGCTGCGCCCATCCATCTGATTGACAAGGTAGTAGGCGCCCCGGAAATCCGCGCGCGAGCGCGCGTAGCGGTCCAAAAACCACTCCTGCGCCGGCAGCGTTGCGTAGGAAGAGGAATCGGGCAGCAGCACAACAACCGCGACGTCGGACGCCGCCAGCGCCTGCCGCGAAAAGACGTTGTTGCCCGACGGCGTATCGAGCACCACGATGTCGTACTCGCTGGCCGCGACTTCCGTCAGGCGACGCCTGAGCCAGTCGGCGTCGCGTTCCAGCACCGCTTCAAGTTGCGCCAATTCCTTTTCGGTTGTCGCCCCGAAGGGCAGATAGGGCGCTTCGGCGCGCGATTTGCGCTGAAAATGAAGCAACTCGACGGCGTTCAGGCCCGTCCGGCAGATGCCGAGGCGTTCGCCGAGTTCCATGCCGAACCAGCAGCCCAAGGCGTTCTGCGGGTCGAAATCGACGATCAGGCAGCGCAGGTTTTCCTGCGTCAGAGCGACGCCCAGATGAGCCGCCAGCGCGGTCTTGCCTGTCCCCCCTTTCAGGGAAGATAAAGAAAGAATTCGCATTTCCGATTACCTGTTCCTCACGCTGGAGTTGCCGTTCACGGGCGCATGGCGCGCGCCATTGGTCGGGCGCGCCGCCGCGCCGCTGTCCTCCCAGGCGGATATCGCCCGGTTCTTCCGGGGAAACACCTCCGCGGACATGTACCGGTCCACGGCGTCGAGCATCTCCCAGTGCGCGGCTGCCGATTCGCGGTTTTCTTGCCGGCGGATATCTTGATAGCCAAAATCGTCTCCAAAAACGGGCGGCACTTTTGTTTTCATGTTCGCTCCGATGAAACTATTTCCTTTCGCTGCCCTGCGTTTTTTTGAATGAACGAGCGCTGATGTAAAAAACGTTAATGGCGATTTCCGCCGAGTCAATTTGTGCGGCGCGTCATTTTTTCCTGTCGGACCTTTAACCAAATGAAATTAGGTAATTAGTCGCCTCGGAAAAACCCTGGCTTTTTCGGAAGCGAGGCAAATTCGGTTGTCGATGCCGAGGGCGAGGCGGCGTCGACGCGCCGGTCGGCCGTGCTCGGGCGGGTCCCGACGCCCGCCCCCCGGTTGATGCGCCGATCGGCTTCCCCGAGGGCCGTGCAGTCGTCGAAACAAAGCGCATCAAAGTGGCAACGACAAGCCTCGCCCGCCCACCCGCGCGGTCGATCGCCGCAGGATTAGTTCGGATGAAGGGCGAATGCGGGGGGCCGCGCCGACGGACGACAGCGGCGCGAAGCACTCGACCGCGCGGCGGCAAACGCCCCAGGCCATCGGGTCGGTCGTCAAATATTCGCTTGACTCGTCAATCTGTTTCGCGAAAAATGAATCCAGAAAAAACAATACCAGAGGCAACCCCGGATACGTCGACAGGCGCACGCGGAAGTCGCGGCCCGATCGCACCGGGACCCAGCGGACCAGAACAATCTTTCGCCGGAAACACGGGGAGGAGTGAAAATGAGCATCTTGAGCTGGATCGTTCTGGGCCTGGTCGCCGGCTGGTTGGCTTCCTTTGCCACGGGCCACGAGGAAGGATGCCTGACGGACGTGCTTTTGGGAATCGTCGGCGCCATGATCGGCGGCGCAATCTTCACCTGGTTCGGCGGCGCGCCGGTCCGTCATTTTAATTTGCACGCCCTCGTCGTCGCCACCGTTGGCGCGGTGATTCTGCTGGTCATCCGCGGCATCGTGGCCGGCCGCCGGTTCAGATGAGCCGACAGGCCCGCGATGCAGTTCAATACCCCTAAGTTTCTTGTCTTTGTCGTCGCCGCGCTGGCGCTGTACTGGACCGCGCGGCGCGATCGGCACCTGCGCGCGGCCGTCCTGGTCGTGGCCAGCTACGCGTTTTACGCGGCGGGCAACCCGCGTTTCCTCGTCATCCTGCTGGCCGTGTCCGTCAGCGATTTTTACCTTGCCCTTTGGATGGCGCGGCAATCGCAGGCGGCGCGGCGCCGGGCCATTTTGGTTTTGAGCCTGGTCGTCGATCTGGGCCTGCTCGCGTTCTTCAAATATGCCAATTTTTTCCTGGGCTCCTATGCCGGTCTGGCGGATTGGTTGCGCCTGCCCGTGGGGCCGCGGCACATTTCGCTCGCGGCGCCGGTCGGCATTTCGTTTTATCTTTTTCGCACCATCGGCCACATGGTCGACGTCTATCGGCGGAAGACTCCGCCGTGCGGCTTCCTGCCCGATTACCTGATTTTCATCGCGTTTTTCCCGGCGATTCTTAGCGGCCCGATCATGCGCGGCGGCAATTTTCTCCCGCAGTTGCCGCCCGAGCCGCGAATGACCCGCGAGCGCCTGCAGCGGATCTTGTTCTTGCTCACTTCCGGCCTCATCAAGAAATTTCTCGTCGCCGATTTCATTGCGGTCCGCTTCACGGACATGGTGTTTCAAGTGCCGCTCATGTACTCGTCGGCCGAAATGCTATTGGCGATCCTCGGCTACTCGCTGCAACTTTATGCCGATTTCGCCGGCTACACTGACCTCGCGCTGGGGCTGGGTCTCGCGTTCGGCCTGGAACTGCCCGAAAACTTCAATTTCCCTTACAAATCGATCAATCTGCGCGAATTCTGGCAGCGCTGGCATATTAGCTTTTCTTCCTGGCTGCGCGATTACCTTTACGTTTCGGTCGGCGGCTCGCGCGTCGACCGGCCGTGGAAAATCTACCGCAACTTGATGATCACGATGACCCTCGGCGGCTGGTGGCACGGCGCCTCGTGGAATTTCGTGCTCTGGGGCGCGCTCCACGGCGCCGGCTTGTGCGTGACGCGCTGGGTTCAGCGTCTGCGGCCACAGACGTCGCCCCCAGGTCCGGTGCGTCGCGCCTTGTCGGCCCTGGGCGTTTTCCTGTTCGTCACGCTTTGTTGGACGCTTTTCCGGGTGAGCGACTTCGGGCTCGCCAAAGACATCGTCGCGAATCTGCGCCTGGGATCCTGGCGCCTGGCCAATTTCCCGCTTTCCACGGCGGCGATGATGGGCGCGGCCGTAGTCGGCATGTGGCTGCCGGCCGGCGTCGATCGCCGTTTGCGCCAGGCGTACGGCTCTCTGCCCTTGGTTCTGAAGCTCGCGATTCTCGCCGCCGTCGGCTATGTCGCCTTCACCTGGCTCGCGGATCGGACGCCGCATTTTGTCTACGAACAGTTTTAACTTACGGAAATCTCATCGGATTTCACTCGGCGTCAAGGACGCAAAAAAACCATTGCGTTTTCCGAAACATCCAGTGTAGCTTAGAAGCTCTACGGGATTGGGGGGCAATATTACATGCTTGACATGCGAAAATGCCGTGTTGTGTTGGCCGCGGCGTCTTGCATCTTTCTTGTTGCCGCGTCAGCCTGGGCCGCCGACAATTGGAAACCGTTCATGCTCGCCGCCCAAAAATTGCGGGGCGATGGCCAGTACGACGCGGCGGCGATCATGGCCCGCAAAGCCCTCGCGGCGGCGCGACGGGATTATGGGCCCGCACATCCGTTCGTCAAAACCTCGCTGCTTTTCTTGATTGACCTGGCGCACGTGCACGGTTGGAAGGCTTACGAGGCCTACTACGGAGAGCGGCTTTACGAGTACGAAATCCTGGCCGCCCGGGCGGCTCTGGAAAAAACTAGACAGGAATTCAATTCGTCGATGCGACCGTTGGTCGACGCGGTGATCCACGACGGCATTTATGAATTCGAGGCGGAGGTCGGTTCCGCGGAACTGCGCAAGATGCAAACGAATCACCTTCCGGAGTTGCGGCGATTGGCCGACGAAACGTTCGCTCTGGGCGATGCTTACACCACCCACGACCCGGGAAAAGCGGCCGCTTTGATGCGTGGCGCGCTGCATTTGTTGCGCGATACGGCGCCCGCGACCGATCCGACCGCCATTCAACTGCACTACCGGCTGGCAGAAGTGGCGCTGCAGCAGAACGACATCGAGGAGGCCGGGGCCGAATACCGCCTGGCGCTCGAAGGGCTTCGGGCCTCCCACGAGGCCGACCGTTATTTGGCGATCGCCGCCCGGCTGGCGCTCGCGCGGGTATACATCGAGGAACTTAAGACAGACGAGGTGGACCGGCTTGCCCACGAGGCGCAGGCCCGCTATGACAAAGCGCCGCCAACAGAAAACAAATTCCTACAGGCCGAGATTTATTTCATCCAAAGCGTGGTCGCGCTTCAGCGAGGCGACTTGGCGGGGGCCGAGGCGCTGAACCGCAAGCAACTGGCGTTCGCGGAAGACGTCGGGGGGCCGGCGACCCCGGAGGTCGCCAGCGCGTTGGTGGCGCAAGCGTCGGTGCTGCTGATGCTCCAACGGCCGCGCGACGCCAATCCGTTGCTGCGTCGCGCCTTGGCGATTCAAGAGGAGACGCTGGGACCGGAGTCGCTGGACGTCGCGGGAACCTTGGGCAACCTGGGGCAATCTTATTTGTTCTCGGACGATCCGGCCCTAGCCGAACCCTGCTACGTGCGGGCGTTGTCGATCCGCGTAAAAATCCAGGGGCCGGAACATCAGAACACCGTCGCCGTGATGGCGGCGTTGTTTCTGACCTATGTCGCGCAAAAAAAGCAGGACAGGGCGGACGCCATGATCCCGGCGTTCTCGTCCCTGATGGATAAATATTCGGAAAAACCGTGGATGGCCAAGGTGATGGTCGAGGTTGCCGACGGTTTCGCCGAGCTTGGCAAGACCAGGGAGGCGATTGGCATACTGAGCAAGGCCGTGCCGGTTCTGGAGAAGGATCCGGGGCTGCCAAACGACCCGGAAGGACGGGGAAGGGTCGAGGAGGCGAAGAACGCGCTCAAAGAATTGACCGCGCCCGAGACCGACGAGGGGGCCGCAGCGGACGCCAAGTAGCGCGACGTCGAGCGGGGGCCCGTCAAACAGGAAAAAGGCTTGCCATGTTGGAACAATGCGCGGACGCGGGGTCTGCAACAAAAAAAATGACGGGCAGCCCCGATAACCGCCGCGGTCGTGGGAGGATGCAAGTTGCGCTTGACAGCCAAGAACCTGCATAGTAAACAGTAAAGTTAAGCATGACAAAAAGTCACGAGCGCCGCCCGCAGCGAAGAAACGGGGCTGTAGCGGCCTCGCCAAAAGAAAATAAGGGCGGCGTGGCGTGCGTCGGAAAGGGAGGCGCGCACCGCGAAATCGGCGGTGGGCAACAGTGCGGTAGTTATTGGTCGGTAATGAGCGGTTGAGGTATGTCGCGACCCGGGGGGAGTTTTGCCGAGCGATAGGAAAAGTTACATTTATTTTCACCGATCGTATCGGGTCGCCGAAACGGTCGAGCCGCGCGTTGGCCGGTTGCTGTTCGTCTTCGTCTTCGTTTTGGAAGTGCTGCTGATCGTGTTCCACCCGTTTCTGGTGCAAGCGCTGGTCTACTCGACAAGGAACGTGCTGACGGCGCTGGGCTACCATCCGACCGTGGTTTTTTGGCGCATGCTGTACCGGTCGTTGCCGTTGATCGACCTGCCCACGGTGTACCCGACGCCCCTCTTTTCCGCCGGCCTGTTTCTCGTCTCAATCTTGTTGCCGCTGGTGATGTTCCTCATCAAAAAGGTCCCGCGCATGTTTGCCGGGTATATGCTGTATCTGTCCGTCATCAACGCCTCTTCGGCGGCGTTTTTCATCCTCGCGCCGCATAAATTTCCGTATGACATTTCAATTTTCTCGATGCTTTACACGGGCACGGTCGTCGGACTGTGGATCCTCATCCCGGTGATTCTCGTGATGGCGCTGTACTCCTTGCCGACCAGCATCGTGCCCAAAATGTTGTTCATCTTGTTCAACGTGGTGTACGCGATGATTTTCGCGCTGATCCGCTACATATTCTTCCTCATCTGCCTGGAGGACGGCTCCGTCATTTTTATGGCGTTGTTCTATTTCGCGCTCGGGCCGCTGTTTGACTTCGTGTACCTCGTCGGCTTTTACACCTACTACGTCAGCAATCTCTCGGAAGCCATCCGGTTTAGCCGGCGGAGGTGGCGATGGCTATATTGATTCTCAAAACGTACATGATCATCGTCATCTTGATCCTGCTCATCTACGGCATCCGGCATTTTCTTTTCACGCTCAATCGACTGACCGGCGAGCAGCGCCTGTTTTACCAGGACATCATCGACAGCGAGCTGCCGCCGCTGTCGGTCCTCCTGCCATGCACAACGAGGCCGCCGTCGCCATGGGCATCCTCCAGGCCCTGGCGGCCGCCGATTACCCGAAAGATCTGCTCGAAATTATCCCGATCAACGATCACTCGATCGACGGCACGAAAGAAATTCTCGACGGCTTCGCCGCGCGCCATCCGTATGTCCGGCCGCTGCACCGTGACGGAAAAACCCGCGGCAAACAGGCGGCGCTGAACGAAGCGCTGACGATCGCGAAACACGACATTATCATCGTGTTCGACGCCGATTACACGCCGCAGCAGAGCGCGCTGCGCGATCTGGCCGTCTCCTTCAAAGATCCGGAAGTCGGGGCCGTGATGGGGCGCGTGGTGCCGCAAAACGCGGGGCACAATCTGCTCACGCGGCTGCTCGATCTGGAACGAAGCGGCGGCTATCAGGTGGACCAACAGGCCCGCCACAATTACGGCCTGGTGCCGCAGTACGGCGGCACGATCGGCGGCTTTCGCAAGAAAATCGTGCAGGACATGGGCGGCTTCGACCCCACGGTGCTGGCGGAGGATACGGATTTGACCTTCCTGCTGTACATCCACGGCTGGAAGGTCGCGTACGCCAACCGCGTCGAGTGCTACGAAGAAGCGCCCGAAAACTGGGCCACCCGCAGCACGCAGATTTATCGCTGGTCGCGTGGCCATAACCACGTCATGATTAAAAATTTCGGCGGCCTGCTTCGCTCGCGCTACCTGCGGCGGATCGAACGGCTCGACGGCGCGCTGCTGCTGGCCTTGTACCTCATTCCGTTCTTCATGCTGACCGGGTTCATCGACTCGTTGATTCTGTTTTTCCTGGGCGAAATGCAGATCATCGACAGCATTCTCGTGTTCTTTTTTGTCGCCGGCTACAATGCCTTCGGCAACTTCGCGCCCTTCTTCCAGATCGGTTCGGCCGCGCTGCTGGACGGCACGACCCGACGGCTGCGGCTGCTGCCGTTCCTGCTGTTCTATTTCATTTTGAACGTCTGGACGATCAACATGGGCCTCTTCGCCGCCGTGTGGGATCGCGCGACCAAGCGCCAGGTCATGTGGGCCAAGACCGAACGCTACAAGAGGAGCCGGCTTGAAGCGGAATCGTGATCGTCGCCGCGGCGTCGCGCGGCTGGCGGTCGCCGCCGCCTGCCTCGCGCTGTTGCTTGCGCTGTCGTGCGGCTACCAGCGCCCCTACGTCCGCGAGGCCGACTCCATCGGCTACCGCATCGACGAGGCGGCGGCGCGCGCGCCCGAGCCCGGGCCGCTGGCGGCGTTGAATGTCGCGCCCACGCACTTTTCCGCGAGCGCCGTGCTGGTGAAGATTTACATCGGCCTGTTGTTCGCGGCGATGCTGACCATTCCGTACGTGCCCTCGGTGGTGGAACTCTACCGGCCGCTGGACGACAAGCCGTTGTTCATCAATCTCGAATATCGGCGCAACCCGCGCTACTTCAGCAAATCGTTCCGCGACAAAATTCTAAAGATGCAATCGCGGCGCACGGACGGTCAGGACGGCCTCGCGGCGGGCAAATTGTCGAGAGAGGAGAGCGTCGAATACGCCGACTGCCTGGACGTGGGCGAGCGCGAAAAAGTCGCCGAGTTGGTCTGCCTGTCCGGCGACCTGACGATGGGCGAAGAGGCGGCGCTCGAGAATGACGCCTTTGTGCGCGGCTCGGCGCGCCTCGGCCCGCATTGCCGGTTGCGCGCCATGGCGGTCAACGGCATGGCCGAACTCGGCCCGGGCGTCGTCGTGGAGCGGTGGCTGGACGCGGAGAAACGCCTGTTGATCGGCGACGGCTGCGACCTCGGCGTGATTTGTTCGAGCGGCGGCTTGATCGAACTGGGCAAAGACGTTTCCTTCCACCGGCTGTACGGCGCGCAAATTCGGACCGCCGGCGCGAACGGCCCGCGCCCGTCCTTCAAGCGGCCCGCGGCGTCGGCCCACGGAAACGGGGACCGGCTGTTGCGGACGATCGCGGACGAGTTAGATTACTATGGCAGCGACCACACGGTGCTCGCCGACGGCCGCGTGGAGCAATCGATCGTCGTGCGCGGCCATCTGCACGCGATGGAAAATGCCATCTTACTCGGCTCGGTGCGTGTTCACGGCAACGCGCGATTCGGCCGCAATGTCACGGTCGTCGGCAATGTCTTCTGCGACGGCTCCGCACTGTTTGCCGAAAACTGCACCGTGCTCGGCAACGTCTTTTCCCAAAAAGAAATCCGGGCGGGCGCGGGTTGCACCTTCGGCAGCGCCGGAGGGGTCAAGTCGGTCATCGCCAAAAAGAACGTGCTCCTGGGGCCGGCCGTGGTCATTTACGGTTACGTCGCGTGCGAAGGACGGGGGCGCGCGCAATGAAATACGCGATCCCCGCTGTTTTGTTCGCGGCGCTTACGGCGTTCCTGGTCTTTCGCGCGGCCAGCGACGCCGCCGACGGCCGGCGCCTGGCCGACGACGCGGAATTCCGGGTGGCGCTCGCCTACAACCCAAGCCTGCTCAAGGACCACAGCGGCATCCTCGAGGCTTACAAAAGCGTATTGGAAGAAGAAGGCGTGCCGTATCAATTGCTGGACACGAACGATTTCTACAAGATCGACCCGACGCGATACGCACGTCACAAGCCGGTGATCATTTTCGCGGACGGAATCAACCAGGTGATTCCGATGGACATCCGGACGTGGGTCTATCCGTACATCCAAAACGGCGGCAACGTGGCGGCAATTTACGACGCCGGCGTTAAGGATCGGCATGGCAATTATCGGCCGCGGGGCCAATTCGCCGAACTGCTCGGGTTGGATTACAGCACCTACGACCGCCTGCGCGACCGCGCGTACACGACGGGCAATGTGCAGTTTCACGACAACGACGCGCTGGACTATTTCGAAATTCCGCCAGGCTGCACAGATGCGGAGCGCTATCTGACGTCGTATATGTACGGGCGGCTCGAATTCCCCATCGCGCGCACCGCCTGGATCGACGAGGCGGCCGCGGCCAATTTGCGGGCCGACGTGGTGGCGTCGTCGGAGGACGAGCATTTTCCGGCGGTCGTGATTCATCGCTACGGGGCCAGCCGTGTGCTCTATGTGAATCTGCCCCTGGGCTATATCAAAGGCCAATCCTACGACATGCCCCTGCGCTCGGTTCTACGGTCCTTCCTTTTTCGCGAGCTGCGGCTGCCGCATCTGAGCAACACGCCGTTCGGCAAACCGATTTTTATCTTCAATTGGCATATCGACAGCGGCGTGGAGCGGGACGCCATTCCGCAAATGATCGCCAAGAGGTTTTTCCGCCCCCAACTCGCGTGCTCGTTTGACATCTGCGCCGGCGATTGGCTGGAGGACCCCGGCGACGCCGCCGGCTTCGACGCCTGCGGCGGCGGTCGCGAGACCGCCGCGAGCTTGGAGCGATTCGGCACGGTCGGCTCGCACGGGGGGTGGGCGCACAACTGGTTTGCCGACGGCGTCGACACCGGCACGCTGACCTCCGACGAGCTGTTTGCCGCGATCGAAAAGAATTCGGCGTGCCTGGCCGAGGTGGTCGGCCATCCGATCCTCGAATATGCCGCCCCCGGCGGCGCGTTCCCGCAGCCGGCCTCGGGCCGGTATCTGGAGGAGAAGGGATACGTCGCGTATTACAACACGGGCGATGCGGGTTGCGCGCCGAATCGCACTTTCTGGGAGGGGCGCATGGTCAGCCCGCATGCGATCGCTTTCCCAATCATGCCGATGTGGCAGGCGGCCTCATTTGTCGAGATCGCGACGCAATACGAATACGATCCGGAAGACTTTCGCCAGTGGCTGACAGGGGTTTTGGATTACACCGTCCGTCACGGCGTGGCGCGCATGCTGTATTCGCATCCGTATGACGTGATCTACTATTTCTCCGACCTATACCGCAACGCGTTTGAATCTTTCCTCGATCGATTGGAGGAAGCCCAAGCGCAGGAGCGGGTCGCGATCAAGACCATGACCGACTACGCGACTTTCTATTTGCGGTTTCTGGAGACCAAGGCGAAATACAAACTCGACGGCCGCACCCTCGCCGTCGAACTGCATAATGACCAATCGCTCTTGGGCGTGACGCTGTCGCTGCCCAAGGAGCGGTACACCGTGACCGCCGAGCGCGACCTGATCGTTACGGAGACCCCAAACGACTACTTGGTGGCGATAGCCGATGACGCCCGAGACCGCACGATTCGCGCAACTCTGCGCTAGGTTGGCGCTGCTGGCAATCGCCGCCGGCTGCGCGGCCGTCGGCCGCCCGCCGGCATCCGCGCCGCCCGCCGCGCTCGACCCGCCGCCCCTGGCGGCGCGGCCCGCCGCGGCGCCGCCGGCCGTCGCCGCCGTCCCACCGGCCAGCGCGGCGCATCCGGCCGCGCGCCTCGGAATGCACTATCTCGAAATGGCCCCGTGTTTTTTCCTTTCGCCGTACTTCTTCCACCATCTGGCGATCGACGCCCTGCGCACCGGCCGCTACGCGTCCGAGGCGCGGGAATATCTGCTGTGGGCCATGAGCCGCCTCAACGAACCCGACCGGTTCGACGTCCACGGCTCGCTTTACGATTACGTCGTGTGCGCCGACGGCGCAGAAATCTCCACGCTCCAATATGACTCCGTCGACGGCTACGCGGCGCAATTGTTGATGTTGTGGGCCGAATATCTGCGGCAGACCAACGATCGGGCGACCGTGGCGCTCTATGCCGCGAAGATTCGCCAGGTCGCTCTGCTGCTGGTCGACTTGCAGGATGTCGACGGCTCGATCTTCGCGACGACCTGGAGCCCGGCCAAATACCTGATGGACAACGCCGAGGCCTACGGCGGCTTGCGCGCCTTCCTCGAAATTGGACGGCGTTTGCGCTGGAGGGAACTCGGCGATTATGCCGACGCGGCGGAGAACCTGCGCGCGGCGATTCTCGAACATTTCTATGAGCCGCAGACGGGGCTCTTTCACTGGGCGATCGCAAAGGACAAAAAAAGCCCGTCGCGCTGGGAAAACTATTACCCGGACGCCCTGGCCCAGATTTTCCCGGTGGTCTACGGCGTCGTCGAGCCGCGCAGCGATGTGGCGCGAAGCGTCACCGAGCAGTTTCTCGCTCGCTACGCCGACGCGGGCAAAGATGTCGCGCAGCGGCTGGTGGTGCAGCGCCTGCGCGCGCTCATGCGCCCCGACGAACCCGTGGCCCAATTGGCGCCGCCGGCCGCGCCCGCCGCGCCGCCGGCCCTGGGCGAGCCGCCGCCGAGCGCGGCGCATCCCGCCGCCCGGTTGGGCCGTCACTACATCGACATGGACGCGTGCTTCTTCCTGCTCGCCTATAATTTCGATTACATGGCGATCGACGCCCTGCGCACCAATCGTTATGTGGACGAGGCGAAGGCTTTCTTGCTCTGGTCGATGAGCCGGCTCAACGACAGCGACCGCTTCGGCCTAAGCGGCACCATCTACGATTACATCGTTTGCTGCGACGGCCGGGAGATTTCCACGTTGCAGTACGAGGCGGCCGACTCGACGGTCGCGCAGTTGCTGTTGTTGTGGGCGGAATACCTTCGGCGGACGGGCGACCGCGCAACCGTGGCGCAATACGCGGGCAAGATTCGTCAGGCCGCGCGACTGTTGCTGGACCTGCAAGACGGCGACGGCCTGATTGTCGCCATGAACTGGCACGAGACCAAGTACCTGATGGACGACGCCGAAGATTACGGCGGTTTGCAGGCCTTTCTCGAAATCGGCGCGCGGATGGGCTGGCGCGATCTCGATGATTTCCGCAAGGCGGCGGCGACGCTGCGCCGCGCCATCATGCAGCATTTATTCGATTCCGACCGGGGCCTGTTTTATGCGGAACTCGACGGAACGCAGAAGGCGCCGTCGCATTGGGAAACGTATTACCCCGACGCGCTCGCGCAGATTTTCCCGGTGATCTTTCAGGTCGTCGATTCGCGCAGCGAACTGGCGCGGCGCCTGACCGACGAGTTCCTCCGCCGGTACCCCAACGGATCGGCCGAGGAAATCGGGCATCAATTGCTGGTGCGGCGGCTGCGCGAGTTGATGCGGCCCGGCGAAACCGCCGCCGAGCCCGCGGCGGTCGCGCCGGGGTGGAGGAAACGATGAGAAGTGGACGGCTGCGGCGGGCGGTTTTCTGGGCGGCGGCGGCGGCGTTGCTGGCGCCCTGCGCCGGCCGCGCGTTCGGCGCCGAACCGCCGGACGTCGGGGCGGCGCTGCGGTCGGTCGTGCGTTCCGACTACACCGACGATGAAATTACGCTTTTGCGCGAGCAGTTGCGCTACCGCGTGGACGCCGGTTTCAACTACGATTACCTGAACCCGCATCCTGGCTTCGGCGATTGGTGGGGCGGCGAGGCGGGGATTCGCGCCCAGGTCCACCCGGCCGTGACCGTATTCGGCCGGCTCGGCGGCGCGCTCCGGCCGGGCGGCGCCGACCAGCCGAGGATCGATGACGTTCTCGGATCGGCCGGCGTGATCGCCGAATTGCACCGCGACATGTCCTCGACCACCACGCTGTTATGGGGCAGCAACTCGGTGTACCTGCCGACCTTCGAGGCGAACCAGGAATTCGAAATCGGCTTTCCGGTCTCCGACGACGTCGTGATCGCTTTCACGCCGGGTCTTTTCTACAGCAAGGATATTTATCGTCAGAGCGTGGTCGGGTTTCTGATCGGACCGCTTGTCCACTTTTATGCGTTTGCCGTCGGCTACTCGTTCCTTTACGGGCAGGTCGAGCCCGGCAACATGAAATCGATGACGCACACCTTTACGGGGAGTTACGACCGCGAGGGTTGGTTCGAGAGCAGCATCGCCGTCGAGTTCGGCAACGGCAACTATCTGACGACCTATGCGCCCGTAGTGGTGAAGGAGAACACGCAATTCGTCGGCGTGCAACTTTCGCACCGCCACTGGATCGGCGTTGACTGGGGCCTCTACGGCCAGCTTCGTTTCACGAAAATATACACCGAGTACGAAGCCTGGGGCGGCACGATCGGCGGGTTTTACGAGTTTTGACCCGCGCAAGGAGCGTTCGATGAATCAGGAACAGGATCCGTTTTTCGATGAACCCCCGCGAAAACGCTTTCATCTGCGCCCGTGGATCGCGGCCGGCGTCGTCTTGGTCGTCGCCGCCGGCGTTTGGGACCAGATCGACAAGCGCGCGAATCGCGTCCAGCCGGCGGCGGCGGTGGCGGCGCACACCATTCGCGTCTGGGCCATGGGCGCCTCGGAGACCTTCGGCCAGGGCGCGGGCGTGCTGCAATCCTGGCCCATGCAGTTCGCCGCCGAACTGGGCCGCGCGCACCCGACCGTGAAGTGCGAGGCGCGCAACCTGGCCACCGCCGGCGTCAATACCTCGGAGGCGCTCCAGTTTCTCAAGGCGGCGCTGCGCAAGGTCGTCGACGGCGAGCCGAGCGCCGCGGCCGGCGACGACCAACTCGCCCGGCCGGATTACGCCATCCTGTGCTTCGGCGTCAATAACATCTGGAACCTGCACGCGGCCACGGAGCTCGTGAACGCCGGGGACAGCGACTCGGCGGGTTTGCACAAAGCGATGCGCATGGTGCACGCCGCCAAGCCCCGCGATCTGGCGACGACGCCGCGTCAAACGTACTATTTGGCGTTCAGCGGCGAGGGCGGCTGGCGGATCTTTTTCCCGGATTTCAACGACCCGTTTCTCGTCTCGTGGGTGCGAAAAGACCTGCAAACGATCGCCCAGACCCTCAAGGAAAACCGGATCAAGCCCATTTTCCTGACCTACTACTTCGACTACTTCCCGGAGTTGAACACGCTCATCCGCAAATTGGGGCCCGAGATCGGCGTCCCGGTCATCGACGTCGAGCACGCGGTGAGTTTCCTCGTGGCGCACAATTGGGTCATGGCGCAGACGGACACCGTGCATCTGAACAAGGACGGCTACAGTTTTGTCGCCAACGAAGTGGTTAAACAATTCGCCCCGTTGGCCGGGCTGGAAACGGTTGGCGCCGTGCACGCGCGGGCCGGCGGCGCGGGACCGATTGCCGCGGGCGAACCAACGAAGTGATCCGGGTCGCGGGCGCGCCGGCGCGAAGCGGTGATTGCCGCGGCGGCGCGCGAACGACGGAGGGCCATGATTCATGTGGCGCGTATTGCTCATCCCCTGCGTAGTGGCCATGGCTGCCGTGTTGGCGGCGCCCGAGGTCTTCGCCGGCGACTACGGCGAAACCACTTGGGGCATGTCGCCGGCGAGCGTGAAAGCCGTCGTCAAGAACATGACCCTGTTGCAGGAGGGGCCGGAGTCGCTCTTGTACAGCGGCGACGTGGCGGTGGTGCCGGCCGAAATCGCTTTCCGCTTCCATAATTCGAGGCTGGAGGAAGTCGTCATCCTTTTTAAACGGACCTATGGCAAGACGGATACCGAACTCGAAGCGGCCGCAAAAGCGGACGACTACGGCAAAGTCGTCGCGCTCATTTCGGGCCAGTATGGCAACCCGCTGAGAAGCGGCGCGAATTCACTTCGCCCCGGCTCGGAAGAATACTGTTCGCGCGGAAACGCCGAAAAAATGGCCTGCGTTTGCTTCAAGAAAATCAGTCTTTCGAGTTTGTGGGAGACCGGCGACACGCGCATCGTCGCGCAGTTGACGGGCGAAGACGAGAGGATCGTCCTTCGGATTCGTTACTCCGACAAGAACTCCGACAGCCGACACACCCCCACGGGGACCGGCGGACTCTGATTCGAGCCAGGTTTGAGCATTACGATATGTAATGCCTGTTTACGTTATTTCCTGTATTCCTAGCCGAACGCCATAGTCATCCGCTTGGATAACCAGTTGATTCTTGGTGCTTTTTGCGAAATCAACGCGTTGGCGCCGCGCTTGCGATTACCCCGATTAATCGAAGAACCAGAAAGGGGGTGATCGCGGTGACGGACTTGGTCCTGAACCTCGGTCTTGTTTCGGCATTTCTCGCGACGGTTACGGCGACTCTGGTGGTGTTGGAGCGCCGCAGCAGAACCCGACGGAAAGACATTTTCGGCCAGACCCACGGACGCGACTGACAGACCGGCATCCGGCCCGCGGTTTCGTCGCGACGAATCTCGGCGGATGGTTCGCGGGCGATCCCGGGCCCCCCGTCCGTGAAGACGCCTACGGCCGGCCCGCCGTGCTCGGGCGATGCTAGTCATGGCCCTCGTCGCCGCCCGAAGGGCGAACGCAAGGTTCGCCCGTACGCGACAGGCACACCAGGGACGGCTCGCCGTGCCCGCCCGCTCGTTTGACGTGGGCTCGCCGGCCGTGCAGGAGCGGGGTCCCGTGCCCGCCCCGAATTGGCGCGCCGATGGCGCGGACCCCAATTGCCCCTCGCGAAAATCCGAATCATCTGGGCAATGCGTGTACTCTGTGTGACCTGTGGATGTCCGATATTTAATCTGTGGATGTCTGATATTGTTCCCCATGATTACGCGGCTTCGCCCCGCGATACGTCATTCCCGCGGCTGCGGGGATCCAGGCAGAGCGGCAGCGGCGCGTCTCCGTGACCGCCCCCGGGATGACGCGCCGGCCGGCGCGGAGCGCCGGCCGCGCAGGGGCGGTTCGCGAACCGCCCCTGCATCCGCGCCGATGGCGCGGATGCAGGGCTGTCGAAGACGGCTGTTCTTGTCATCCCAATCCCGCGCCGATCGAAGCGCTTTCTTGACGGCGAGGTACGGGGCGCGTATCTATGAACCCAACGGCCGCCGTTGCGAGACTTGCTAAGCTCGCGGCAGGCTCACGAATGAAACCGTTCACCTTCCGACCGGAGAACCCGATGAAGTATTGTCGTTCGCCATGGGTTTTCTTTCTTGCCGCCGTCGCGGCGATCGTGCTGTCGGCCTCCTGTTCATCCAGCGGCGGCAGCGCCGCCGGCGGCGCCGTCGCGGACGATGACGATGACGACGCCTCACCCACCGACGACGATTCCTCGCCGGCCGCGGACGTGCTCGACTACGTCGATCCGCTGATCGGCACGGGCAGCTTCGGCATCGGCTACGCCTCGTGCTATCCGGGGCCGAGCGCGCCGTTCGGCATGGTCGGCGTCAGCCCCGACACCACGCTCGACGGCTTCGAATATTACGTGGTGCATTGTTCCGGATACTACTATTACGATCCGCAGATCCGCGGTTTCTCGCACACCCACATGCAGGGCACGGGCGTGGCGGATTACGGCAATATCCTGGTCATGCCGATGAACCGGAAGCCGGCCGCGCCGATCGCGGAGCCGACCTTCCGCAGCTCGTTCTCCCACGCCAACGAGACGGCGGCGCCGGGCTACTACAGCGTGACGCTCGACGACCCGCAGGTCTTCGCCGAACTCACCGCGACCGGATGGACGGCCATGCACCGCTACACGTGGCAGGGCGGCGGCGAACCGTACGTCGTGGTTGACCCGTCCTATTCGATCGGCGGCTCCGTGGCGCTCGAGCAACTGATTTCGGGGAATTGGGTGAACAACGCCACAGTGGCGATCGACGCGTCGACCCAGACGGTCTCCGGCATGACCAATTTCAGCGGCGGCTTGACCAGCGGACACCCGGGCGGCACGGACATTTACTACGTGGCGCAATTCTCGCAGCCGTTCACGGCCTACGGCACGTGGACCAACGGCGAGCCGGCGGACGGCAGCGTTGCGGCGGAAGGCCACGACGTCGGCGCGTATTTCGGCTTTGCCGCGGGCGGCACGCCGTTGCTGGTCCGCGTCGCCGTCAGTTTCCAGAGCGTCGCGCAGGCGCAGGCCAACCTGGCCGCGCAGGCGCCGGAATGGGATTTCGAGGGCATGATGGACGCCACGCGCGACGCCTGGCGGCAATATCTCGGCAAGATCGAGGTGACCGGCGGCTCGCTGTCCCAGCGTCGCGTCTTCTATACCGCGCTCTACCACGCCGGCCTGATGCCGCACGATTGGACGGAAACCAACGGCCAATACCTCGGTTTCGACGAGAAAATCCACGACGCCGGCGGGCGCCGGTACTACACCGATTTTTCGCTCTGGGACACGTTCCGCACGTTCCACCCGCTGCTGACCATGCTCGACCCGGTGCGCACCGCGGATTTCATGCAGTCGCTGACGCTCATGTACGAACAGGGCGGCTCGATGCCGAAATGGCCGGCGGGCATCGCCTACACGCACTGCATGGACGGCACCAGCGCGGACATCGTGCTGGCGGAGGCCTACCTGAAGGGCATTCGCAATTTCGATTACGACAAAGCCTACGAAGGTTGCTACGCGCATGCGACCCACGACGTGCCCTACGACGGCCGGACGGGTCTCAAAGACTACATCACGCTCGGCTACGTGCCCGCCGATCACGAACTGCAAGGCCTGACCTACACCCTGGAATATTGCTACGACGATTCGGCGCTGTCGTCGTGGGCGGCGGCGATGGACAAGGCGGACGACGCGGCGATGTTCCTCAAACGCAGCGGCAACTACCGCAACTACTGGGATGCATCGACCGGCTTCCTGCGGCCGCGCAACGCCGACGGCTCGTGGGTGACGGTGTTCAACCCGGCGTTTTTTTACGATGTGCATTACACCGAAGGCGACGCCTGGCATTACACGTTCATGGTTCCGCACGACATCCCGGGCCTGACGGACCTTTTCGGTTCGTCGTCGGCGCTGGTCGACAAGTTGAACTACGCCTTCGAGATGAACGTGCCGTTTCAGTATTTCGATTGGCTGCCCGGGGCGTACCTGTGGCTCGGCAACGAGCCGAGCTTGTTCCATCCGTACGTATTCGCCGCCGCCGGCCGGCCCGACCTGACGCAGAAGTGGATCCGCTGGGCGATGGCCACGAAGTACCGCGACTTTCCCGGCGGCCTGCCGGGCAACGACGACGCCGGCACGATGTCCGCGTTCTACATCTTTTCGGCCCTCGGCTTTTTTCCGCAGGCCGGCTCGGTTCGCTACGTGCTCGGCAGCCCGATTTTCGACGCCGCGGTCGTGCATTTGCCGAACGGCGATCTGAAAATCACCGTCGCGAACAACAGCCCCGACAACGTCTACGTGCAGTCGGCGACGCTCAACGGCCAAGCCCTAACGACGCCGTTCTTCACGCACGACCAGATCGCCAACGGCGGCACGCTGGAGTTCGTCATGGGGCCGACGCCCGCCGGCGGCGGCGGGTGGCGTTGATGACAGCCGCAGATTGCGCAGATTTACGCAAATGCACGGGCCGCGGATGGCGTTCGACAGGGCGGTGCAAGTCATGGCCCGTGCCGTATCGGCGGCCGAAGGCCGCGCTGGGTGCTTTGAGGATATCACAAATTGTTCGCCACGATTACGCGGCTGCGCCCCGCGATACGTCATTCCCGCGGCGGCGGGAATCCGGGCAGATCGGCAGGGGCGCGTCTCCGCAACCGCCCGTCGGAATGACGCGCCGGTCGGCGCGGATCCCCAACACGTGCGCCACAATTCGGAATCGCCTGAGCAATCTGCGCAATCTGTGCAATCTGTGGACGCCCGATATATATGATCTGTGGATATCCGATATTGTTCCCTCACCCGCGCCGCCGTCATTGCGGCGGGCCGGCGCAATGCGGGATCGGGCCGCCGCCGCCGCGCGCGAACCCGGCCATGATTTCGCGGTCACAATGGATCGAAAAGCCCCTGCAACTGCGGCAAGACATCCCGGCGGACCAGGAAAATCGTCGGGTCCGGGAAGTTCTTCAAGGTCATCTCCCGGTACTCGTTCGGCGGCGCCCGCTTGAGCGCATTGCGCGCGTCTTTGCCGGCGGACGACGCGAGCCAGGCCGCGGCGTTTTTGGCGAGACGCCGGGAATCCAGCGCCGGCAGCGGGCCGAAACTGACGAAGACGAGGCTGGGTCGAAGCGCCAAAACGCGGCCCGGATCGGTTTTTTCGTGACCCGCGTAGCCCCGGCCCATCCGCCGGAACTCGTGGGCCAAGACCGGATCCGTCAAGCCTAACGCGTCGTGCACGCAAAAGCGCGGACCGAGGCGATAGGGCAACACCCCCGCCGTCAGCGTATAAAAACTCCACTTGCCGTCGGGAAGGCGGTCGCGCAGGGCGACGCCGAGACGGCTCCATTGAGACATCAGATTATCTTCGAAACGGCGCTTGGCCCAATCCATGATTTGGAAGTGCGTCCAGCCGGCCGCCAACAGGTAGAGAACCGCGGCCACGCGCCAGGGCCGGCGTTTCGGCCAGCGCCGGCGGATCCGGGCCAGCCAATCGTCCTGGAGAGTGCCGAGCATCCAGGCGGTGAGCGGCAACAGCGGCACGAAGAAGCGGCCGTACGAGATGTAATCGCCGCCCACGTAGCAGTTGTAGGCGATATAAGCGGCAGTCCAGGCGAGGAAGAGCACGCTTCGCGTTCGCCAAGGCGCCGCGCGGCGTCCGACGGTCAGGCACAAAACGATCGCGGCCAGGCTCAACGGGTTGGAGAAAAGCCAGCCCGTGGAATAGAGGAAGCCGCGCAGAAACATCAGCAGGCTGCCGCCGTCCACTTTGACGTAGTAGGGATTGGGGAACGGATACCCGTAGTAAGACCACCGCCAGGCCAGCGCCGGCGCGAAGACCACGGCAAAGGCGCCCAGCAACGCGGCCGGTTCCCGCCGGCGCCGCCGGCCGACGCCGAAGCCATACGCCAGCGCCGCGGCGAGCACGGCGAACAGCGCCGCTTCCATGCGCACATCCGCCGCGAGGCCCAGCGCCGCGCCGGCCGGCGCCGCCGGCCAGCCGCGTTCGAGATGCTGCACCAACAGATAAAAACCAAGAAACATCAACATCGAGAAAAAAATGGTCTCCATCCCCGAGTTCACATAGAGCAAGGTCGTCGGGTAAAGCCCCACGATCGCCGCCGCGACCCACGGGGAGCGGGACGGTTCGCCGGAACCTGGCGGCGGGAGGGACAAATGGGCGACCAGCAGCAGCATCACGAACAGCGCCAGGTAATTGAGCAGCGCCGCCAGCAAGGCCGGCTGGCAACAAACCTTGGCCAGCAAACCCAGCAGCAGGGCGAAGAGGAAATTCGAGAACGCCTCGACGCGCTCGCCCGGGTTGTAGACCAGGCCGTCGCCGTGGGCGAAGTTCTCGACGCAACGGTAGGTGATGTAGGCGTCTTCGATCGAGCGGAAGTGGAACATTCGCCCCAGCGCCATGGCGGCCAAGACAGCGCCCAACGCCAACGGCCAAAGACGACGATCGCTTGCGCCGTTGCGACACGCTGAACCGAAAGCCCGCCACGGGCTCATGTGCCGGTCCGAGTCTTCCACTCGTCTTATCTCCGGGGACTAACCAATTCCCCATCGCACGCGAAAGAGTCTCAGGGCGTTCCCGACGCCCGTGCCAGCGCTGCAACTGCAACTTGCAAAACTTCGTTCACAAAACTCGAAAAATAAGGCTGAACGGACCCACCCGGTCGCTTCCGCCAATCGCGAAAGCCGTAAAAATCATGTTGCCGACTTTAGGCGCCGTCGCGACCGCGACCGTTTCCGTGCATATACCGCTATGCTGATCGTGGTCGCACTCCATTGCGAGACGAACGTTATCTTGGTTTCCAATCTTCTGTCAAGAAAAAAATGCGAGAATTTTTTCGGCGAGACGGATGCTCGTTTTTTGCGGCGCGGGAAGATGAGAAGACCGTCCGGCCGCCGCTGGGAGTGCTCGTCGAAATGACGAGGTGGGCGGATTGAATCGTGGCGCATGATCCGGGTCGCGAACACAGGGGACGCGGCCTGTCGCGGAAGAATGATTCCCGCGCGCCCGCGCCGCGGTTACTCTGGCGAGCCGTAGTGGAGGATCGTCCCGCCCACGCCGACGGCGAACACGTCGGTGGCGGAGCTTCCCCAAACGCCGTTCAACGGGGCAGTCGTCCCGCTGGCCATCGCCGACCACGAGGAACCGTCATAGTGCACGATCAGCCCGCTGAAACCCACGGCAAACACGTCCGAGGCCGAGCTTCCCCAAACACTGTACAAATCGCACGTGGCAGAGGTCATCGCCGACCACGACGAACCGTCGTAGTGGAGAATCGCGGCGGTGGCAGGAGAAGGAACCCCTCCCACGGCGAAAACGTCGGAGGCCGAGCTTCCCCAGACACCAGACAAATTCCACGTTGCCTCCACCGGGACAGTCATCGCCGACCACGAGGAACCGTCATATCGCAGGATCAGGCCGGAAGCTGCACCGGGCTTATCTTCATCTCCCACGGCAAACACATCGCTGGCGGCGCTTCCCCAAACGCTTGACATCCACGCGCGCATCGCGCCTCTTATTTGCGTCCACGAGGAACCGTTGTAATGCTCAATAAAACCGTCTCCCACCGCGAACACGTCCTGGGAAGAGATTCCCCAAACTGCGTTCATGGCACAGTCGAGCGAAGTGTCCATGGCGGACCATGAGGCGCCGTCGTAATGGAAGATCTGGTCGCCGACGGCGAACACGTCGGCGGCCGAGGTCCCCCAGACGCCAAACAATCGCCCCGATAGCCCCGCCGGCGGCGTCATCGCCGACCACGAGGACCCGTCGTAGTGCAGGAGCGCGTCTTCGACCGGGCCGTCATAGTAAAATACGCCATATCCTACTGCGAACACGTCCGAGGCTGAGCTTCCCCAAACGCCGCACATATTACCCGACGTTCCGCTCTTCATCCCCGACCAGGAGAGCGCGCTGTCGTCGTTGTCATCGTCATCGTCGTCGGCTGGCGAAATGTCGTCGTCTGGCGAGGCGTCATCATCCGGAGACGCATCGTCATCGTCGCTGCACCCGTTCGCCGCGCAGGACGTTCCGGCTCCCGCCCAGCCCGCTCCGAGATCGTGGTAAAGCTCGCATAGTTCCGCAGTGGTATCCGTGCAGGCGCCGTCCATGAAACAGCAAGCGCCGAGTGGGTCGGAATGATGGACGCCGCTGCTCGCAGTGGACCGACCGCCGCAGCCTGCGGCAAAGCCGACGACCGCCAAGGCCAGGCAAACGAGAAAAACGAAACAACTAATTGGGCGCATGTCCGCTCCCCTGACGCCTCCAGGCGATTTCTTTGGTTGCGAGGCGATTACACGCCCGCGCGACCGGGAAGTCAACGCTGACCGCGCGTCGAGCGTGCGCCGGGTCCACAACGCGAAGGCAAAAAGGGCGCCCGCACTTCGGCCCCAGCGGCGAGCCGGCGTCCGCGGAAGGAACAGCCGTACGACGTGCCGGCCATGAGGGCGCGGGAGCATGAGAGGACGATCCGGCTGCTGCCGGGGATGCTCGCCGAAATGAAGAAAAAGACAGTTCCGCGTCTTTGGTTGCGGCCAACGGCCGCGCAGCGAGACTGTCGACAAATTGCCCCCGTCTGCCGACCACCGATAGCTGTGAACTTGAAGTTTTTGGGTCGCGCAAACCGAAATGTGGAATGTTGAACGGCGAATTTCGGGCGGCGTCGGCAATTCTGCATTCGCCATTCGCCATTGTGCGGGGGTTCGCAAGAAAATCGATCAATCCGAGATGATCGACAGTCTCCTATGGGACCTAAAGTTCTCGGATAGTTCCGATAGGCGCCTCGATTATTTCCCGGAAACTCCGTTGGCGGCAGCCCCGCGCCGCATGGCTGTCGCGCGCCGCCCACCAACGCCTCCCCGATTGGCATCATTTACGTTCGTGCAGCAGACGGCATCGCCGTGCAAAAGTTTAGTGATGTGAGCCTGGAGTTTCCGCGTTGATCGTCAC
>CAZHPN010000085.1:0-23264 GCA_964534375.1 uncultured bacterium
CGCGCCGTTGTTCCATCCCGGCGAAGTCCCGTCGTTGTCGGAAGGGTGTTTTTTCTGGCTTCATGCCGCGGCATGTTACCAGAAGAACACCGGCTTGTCACTCTATTGTGCGAGAGTCAATAATTGTCGAGTTCCGGCAAGGCAATACCCAACTCCTTTCCCCCAGTCAGCCGCCCGCAGTTTTGCCGCTCACGCGCCAGGCCGGATTAAAGCTGCGAGTTATCCACACCGCGCGGGTTGGCCGCGACGGACCGCAGCCGTCATATTAATGGTAAACAGGCCAACAACGACCGGTGCCGTCAAAAAAAATGACACCTCTCGCGGATGGCCGATTTCCTACTTTCGCAGTCGGGCTAGAAACTTTTCACGTTGCCTATTACCGCCGCCGCGTTTTTGCGATTTGCCTCGTTCGTGATGAAATCGACTTGTTCTTGTGCCTCAGCGTCTGTGTCGCACCGGACGACCAGTTCTTTTTCTTTCGAATCTTTGAAAACGATTTTCAAGACGAGGCCAACGTTGCGATCAAAGGTGTAACCTGCGCCGGCAACGCGCGTCGGATCGATGGTTGCCTTTCCATTAGGAAGTTTGACTAACGACATTTTTGACCTCCACAATAAAGTTTCTCTTCATCGGCCTCAGAAACGGAAACTGCCGTTTCCGTTTCTGAGGCCGCTGTCCTCGGGGCGTCAAATGCGCGATACCCCCACCCGGTTTAAGCTTCCTGCATCAGTTCGTGAAGACCTTGGTTGCAATTACACTGCCGGAGGGCGTCCACGGCGTCGCCGCACGCAGCGTCTTCGCCGCCCTTGGCCACGTGGAAATTCCGTCCAGTTTCGGAATCCATTCGACCGGCAAATTCCATTACCGTCGCGATGGCCGAGCCCACCGATTGTTCCGACGGCCAAGGCGCGGCAACGACGAGATACCGGTTAAAAGGAATTGGCATACCGTAAGCGTCGCGCTCGTCACCATAAAACGTCACCATAACTCTTTTCATTTGGCACCGCCTCCTGAGAGCTGAAGCCCTCATGTCTTTGCAACCAATATGGTCGCCGTTTTGTCAACATGTTCTTGCGTTACACCCTGGCGCGCAGTACTTAATCATTCCGTCCGTGTCCGTCAACCGAAGAGTCCTAGTCACGACACTTTGGGGCTCAATCCGTCTCATGACTATGCCAAAAAATGCTAGCCGCAGACCGGGAGCGCCGCGTGTGGGTCTGAACGATTATTCCTGTACATTCAACGCATTACGTTCTGATAAAACCGGAGTTGCGGTGTTCCGGCCGAGTGGGCCAAATCAAACGAGAATCATTCTCGCCGGAGCGGCGAGTTATCCAGGCCGCAGGGGCTGGCCGCGACGGGCCGCAGTCGTGATATTAAAGGTAAAGCAACCGGAAAAATTTGGAGGCGTCGTGCCGAACACAACCCTGACCCTTCGCGACCTCAATCGCGCGACGCTGGCGCGGCAGATGTTGCTCGCGCGCGAGAAGACCACGGCGCTTTCGGCTATCGAGCGGTTGGCCGGCATGCAGGCGCAATTGCCGCGACCGCCGTTCGTCGGGCTTTGGACGCGGGTGGCGGATTTCCGGCGCGAAGACCTCGCGCAGTTGCTGCGCGGGCGCAAGGTCGTGCGCGCCACGCTGATGCGCGCGACGCTGCACCTGATGAGCGCGAAAGATTACGCGAGCCTGCGGCCGGCCATCCAGCCTGCGCTCACCCGCGTGTGGCGGCAGATCCTGCGCCAGCGCGCCCACGCCCTCGACCCTGACGCCCTGGCCGCGGCGGCGCGCGAGTTTCTCGCCGAAGGGCCGCGGACATTTCAGGAAATCCGGGCCCATCTCGCCGCGACGTTTCCCAAAGGGGACGAGCGCGCGATGGGCTACATCGTGCGGACGCACCTGCCGCTGGTGCAGGTCCCGACCGAAGCCGAATGGGCGTTTCCGAACATTGCGGATTTCACGCCGGCGGATGCCTGGCTGGGAAAACGGCGCGGCGCGGGCGATGAAAATCCGCAGGCGTTGATTTTGCGCTACCTTTCCGCGTTCGGCCCGGCGACGCCGGGCGACGCGCAAACGTGGTCCGGCCTCGCGGGCCTGCGCGACGCGTTCGAATCGCTGCGGCCGAAATTGCGCACGTTTCGCGACGAACGCGGCCGCGAGTTGTTCGACCTGCCAAACGCGCCGCGCCCCGGGGGCGACGCCCCCGCGCCCGTGCGGTTTCTGCCGGATTACGACAACCTGCTTTTGGCGCACGCCGACCGGACGCGGGTCGTCGCCAACGCGCATCGGGCGCCGGTTTTCCTGGCCGCCGGGCGCATCATGGCGACGTTTCTAGTGAACGGCTTCGTGGCGGGCACTTGGAAAATCGCGCGGACCAAACGCGCCGCAACGCTGAAGATCGCGCCCTTTGCGCCGCTGCCGAAAAGCGCACGCGCCGAACTCGTGGAGGAGGCGGAAACGCTGGTGCGCTTCGTCGAGGCGGACGCCGAAAAACTCGAGATCGCCTTTGCGTAGATCGGTTGCGTGATTTTCAGCGAAACGCAGCGGATTTTTTGTCGCGAACCGGCTTCGCCTGGCTTCTTCGGTCGGGCGACGCAAAGGCCGCGAGGAAGGGCGTCGGTTCCGCCTATGCGCCCTTTTCGGATTCGCTTGACGCGTTCCGGGGGCGCTGCCCCAGGCTATGATAGCGTGGGCCGTTGGCCTTTTTGACGATGCGCAGGAACAGCCGGCACAGCCGAGGGCGGCTGCGCCACACCTAGAAACTAGGGACGGTCACCGGTTTTTTTTGGCCGCCATCAACGACGACCGACAAACACTGATGACAGTCCCGGGGTTCTTTCTAGTTTCTTTCATGATCGGCATCCGCCGTTATATATAATATTTAAAATTGGTTAACGGTTCGCGGTCTTGTGGTATTTCGCGCATTATTTCTCCAATCCGTCGCGAAAACAATAATGTGATCGGCAGAAGACCGCCCAAACGCGCCGAATTCCAATTCATTTTGGTCAGTATCAGTATTTCGCGAAGCAGCGTGTCGCGTGATGTGTCACCACCAATATGATCAGCGATTTGAAGCGCAGACGGCACGTGAACGCTATGAAATTGCTTTAAGTCTGCCAGATAGCCGGTCGTATATAAGAAATCAATATCGCCGACAGAGAAATGCGTGCCGCGCAACGGTGGATATTTGTTCGCCGAAAACAGTCGTACATTGCTCTGAGCCTCGAGCGCCATCAAATCGTACCGGCTGACTTTGTGCTTCAACGCCTCTTCGAACCCAATCTTTTCCTCCGGCCAATAACGTGAACTTTTGTGCACGACAACTCGTTGGGGGTCCTGGCGCATTTCATCCCTATATTTACTTAGAACGAGATCGACCAATCGGGATGCATCTTCCCTTCCCAAATGAGGCGCTTTTGATCCCTCTTTGTCGGAATCCCACAAAAAATCGTGGCCGCGTAATACAAGGCCGTCCCCGTGTTCGTCGAACGCCTGCACTAGACTCGTTTGAACCCTCGGATCGGAGGAGCCCAATGCCCTGAAGAATCCGATGCCAATGTAGCAAGTGCCAGGGATTAGGCCGTTTGGCCCCCAAGGCAATCCGCCTGCTTTGTAGTACAGGCCGGTAAAAAAATCCCACGCGATTTCTGATGGATAATCTTTTCGAACCACTTTTGTGGGGTCGAACTGCTCCATCGTTTCGTTTCTAAGGATTTGCGTTGGCATCCTGAATTTCATGGCTCTTGCTTTGTACGCCCTGCGCAAATTTCTGAAAACAGAGCCAAGCACGCGGTCCTTATACTCAACTACAGCACAATCCTTGAGGAGCTCGTTGGGCAGCGCACACACGATATATTCCGGCGGTCGATCCTTCGTAGAAAGTAACTCTGTTTTTGCCTCCAACAGATCGAGGGCCGCCGCAAATTTTGCCGCCGGCCCCCTTGTATGTATGACTTGATCTATTTCCGTATGACTCAATTGTGCCAGCCAGTGCTCGTCGAATAGCAATTCAGAAAAAAAACCTCTGTCGGGCATAAAACCCGGAAATTCTGGACGTTCCGCGTTTGAGGACGAAATCCCCCTGGCGCACGTCTCCAACCAGTCCTTGCATTTTTCAATTGATTCCGCCGAACCTATCAGGCCCACGCGCACTGTCGCTGGATGGTTATCTGCCGGTTCAAACGATTTGGGGCCGAACCGCGAAATACCGAGTTTGGGATCGACATGTTCACCACTGTCGCCGAAAAGCAGCAGTGGCTCTTCGATATAACCGCACCTCAATTGGGCGTCCGTGGAATTCCTGCGCGGCCGCATTTATGCCTCGTCCTCAAATTCAAATACTTCATCGTCGCCGTCATCGTCTTCTTCAATATCGCGTAATTCCGCCAAACTGAAAAGGTCGTCTTCGTAAGAGATATTTCTAAACGGCTTTTGGTGCTCTGGCGGAATTCCTGGCCAGACGATTTTAGCACTAAGCATAGTGGCCGACACGATGACTTGTTGTCGATCCGGTCCGAAATGAAAAATAATTCGCGGGCGACTTCCGCACAAAAAATCGCGCCAAAAATTAAACTCTGCCAACAAATCATAGTTGAACATCCGGGATGTTTTTCGAGTCACTTTTCGGCCTACGAGCGAATGATCAAGGGGGGTCTCGCCATCCTTCGTGATATGCATTTCGGGCCGAATTCCGAGGCACCAATCCCGAGCCGATATTCGTAAAAAAACAAGATGGACCGCTCGATGGTACCAAAAATTCTTGGGAATATTTGTTTTTTTCGTAATAGGCTGCCATACAACTTGACGCCTGGCTGTTTCTTGGTTCATCGGCCGGTAAGAAATTTCCAAAGGCTGGCCCTTTTCGCAAGGAATGAAGTAATACCGATTATGTTCCCGGTCCCACCGAAGGGCTTTTCTGCCCGTCAGTTTATTCAATGATCGTTTCAGGAGAGCCGCCAACCAACGCGATCGATCCGGGTCATCGACCCACTCTGAAAGTCCTTCCCGGCGAACTATCCGCCCGTGTGCCAAACGTCGAAAAGGGCCTTTGCTGAGTTTCATGTCTTGAAAGCAGTAAATATGTTTCCCGCGAACGATAAAGGGAGCCATCTCATGTTTAGTACCGTCTAGAAGGATTTCCTTTTGTACGTCTTTTTCCTGCACGTCATTTAGATCACACGCGACGTTGTATATGTAACGCGGCATCGTCTGAACGGGCAGTAACGTGCTGTAAATCATTTCAGACACATAAGGGGTTTTCGGTGGACGAGCGTGCTTCGACACCCGGTCCTTGTCCGTAGCTTTTTCAATAAACCTTTCGTGGTCGCATTTCATTTGCCGAAGCCGTTCCACGGTAAAATAATGAACTTGTTTGTCGACGCGATGATGGTCCTCTTCGCAAAGAAGAATAAGATTGTCGTATTTGTCGCGTTCTGAAGGTGGCAGGGGATAGCCACCCCGTGGGCCATCCGGTCTCTGCGCGACTATGTGCGCAACCTCAGAAACGGTTCCCCCACCATCCACCGCGGTTTCAGGGAAGGTTAACAGTTTGTTGCAATCGGGATAGGCGCACCGATTTCCCGAACGCTGAAACAGCATTTTTTGGTCGTTATATGAGATCGTCATTCGCGGAGCATCCTCGTCATCCTCCCGGGAGCCAGGACTCTTCATCGCTTCGAAGAAACTTACGGCCTGACGAACAAACGCCTCTCGTTGATTAGCATATACGAATCGGACGGGTTTCGCAAATGGACAGAGTTGTCAACCGCAAAGGTATCTGCGCATTGGCCCCTACGGGGAAACCAGGGACAGCCACCAGTTTTTGCCGGTCTTGTTCGAGGACGACCGAAAAACTGGTTACTATCCCTGGTTCACGGTGTCCTCTGTGGCTCGGTGGTTCAATCCGCCGCCGCCACAACCTAACTGCAAAAGCCGTTCGGGTCGCACGTCATGCCGTTGCCGCAATCCCAACCGAGGCGGCAATCGGGCAAACAGACCATCAGCACCGGATTGCACAGGTAGCCGGCGCGGCAACTGGCCGGGCCGTTGCAATCGGGCAGGCAGAGCGAGGTGGCGCCGAGTTGCAGGCAGGTGAAGTCGGCCGGGCACGCGCCGCAGATCTGCGAGCACATCCCGTTTTCCCAGGCGAGGCCGTTCGCGGTTTGTTGCTGCGGCAAGCAATAATTCGACAGGCAATCGGCGTTCAGCGTGCACGGGTCGCCCAGGTTTTGCGTCGGCGGCGGCACGCATGCGCCGTCGGCGCCGCACACGAAGCCGCTGCCGCAATTCCAGCCGCGGCGGCAATCCGGCAGGCACGCTTGCAGCGTCGGATCGCAGATATAGCCCGCGCGGCAGTTGCTGTTCGCGGCGCAGCCGGCGAGGCAAAAGGATTGGCCGCCGAGCGACGCGCACACCGCGCCGCCGCCGCAGCCGCCGGAGCAGCTTTTCGTGCAGTAGCCGCCCGGCCAGCCGGTCGACTGGCCCCACTGTTCGGCCTGCAGGCACAGATCCGAGCGGCATTGCTCTTTTTCGGTGCAGGCGGCGCCGAGCGGCCGCGAACCAGGGCCGGAGCACGCCGTCAGCGCCGCAAGCAGGCACGCCAGCGGGAGCAGCCGTCGCATCGCGTTACAGCCCTTTCAAGCCGGCGAGCGCATTGGCGTTCTTGCGGTGCACCGCCAAGACTTTCTTGAACATGTCGCGCGCCTCCGCCGACCGGCCTTGTTTGAGATATGTCCACCCGAGGCCGAGCATCATTTCGAGCTCACTGGGGTAATTTTTCAGCGTCGCCTGATATTGCTGTTCGGCGAGCTTGTATTTGCCTTCCATGTAATAAACATAGGCGAGGCGGCTGCCGGCGAGGTAGTTGTCCGGCGCGCGGGCTGCGAGCTTGCGCCCCAGCGTTTCGGCGTCGTCCCACTTTTGCGCGGCCATCAGCGGCAGCAGCAACCCCAATTGGGCCTCGATCGCGCCGGGCGCCAGCGTCATCGCCCGCGTGTAATACACGATCGAATCGGCGAAAGTGCCCTTGCAATAGCACAGCCAGCCGAGGCGGTAATTCGCCACGTAGTTCGCCGGATCGAGGCGCAGGATCGCCGTCACGTCGGCGATCGCCTGCTCGATCGTGCCCGCTTGCTCCTGCAGGTACGAAGACTCGAACAGGGCCGCGATTTCCTCGGCGTGACTCTGCGCGCGGGCGGTTCCGGTCGTCGCCAGCGCGACGGCGGCGCACAAAAACAAGGTCGCAAATCCGTGGTGTCGCCTCATGAACGCCTCCTCAAAAGTTCGCCTGCAAACCGAGCGTGCCGCCCAGCAGCGAGAAATTGTGTTGCAGGTATTCCTGCTGGATGCCGAACGATTGTTGAAAATCGAGCGTGATTTGCAAATATCGGCCCGCGCTGACGGCCAGGCCCGCGTCGTATCCGCCCGCGAACAGGTCGTCGCTGCTCCAGATCGACACGCCGCTGTCGTCCACCGCGTGCCGCCGCCGGCCGTAAAAACCGGAGGCGGACAACGTCAACGGGCCGACGACCTGCCAGCGCACGTAAACATGCCCGGACGCCAGCGTCTCCTCGCGGACCGGTCCCGGGACGGGGCCGTCCTGTTGGTGGGCGCCGACGGCGATGATTTCCGGCCCGACGCCGATGACCGCGCGGCGCGCGATGCGAAAAACGGCCTCCGCATCGGCCTGAAAAACCGCGAACGACGGATAAAAGCTGGCCGCGACGGCGCCCGCGGCGCCGGCGGGCGCGCCGTCATAGCCCGCGCGCAACGCCACGGTTTTGGTCGTGTTGACGTCGGCTTCATTGCTGATCAGCCACGCGCCGCTGCCGCCGAGCCACCACCGGCCCGGGTGATATTCGACGCCGACGACCGGCTCCCATTGCCAGAAATTATCGACAGTGTAGTTCAGCACCGAGCGGGAGTACGACACGCCCGCCCACGGGCTCACGCCGACCGGAAAGGTTACGGCGCCGGTCGCGGTGATGTTTTCGACGTCGCGCAAATCCCACGGATGGGTGTACTGGAGATACGTCGCCGACGCGGTCACGGCGCCGGTCGTTTTCGGCGCCGGCGCCATCGCCAGGCATTCGTCGACGCGAGGGTCGGCGCCCAGTTTCGCGCGCGCCTGCTCGCAAAGCCCGCGCCCTTCCGCAACCGCGCCTCGCCGAATGCGCGTGAAGCCCAGGCCCAGCAGCATTTCCGGTTCGTCCGGCCGAAGCTGCAGCGCGCGGCGATAGAGCGTCTCGGCCGCGGCGTACGAGCCTTGCATGTAAACGGCGAACGCGTCGCGCGCCGTCGCCCAGTAGTTGTCCGGATCGGCCGCCAGCGCCTTTTCGCCCGCGGCTTGCGCGGCGCGCCAATCCTGCCGCTGCAACGCGACGAGTTGCAGGCCGAGCCACGGGTCCGCCGAGCCGTCGATCATCTGCGCGGCCCGCCGATAATTCGCCTCGGCGGCGGCGAGATCGCCGCACTTGAAATTGAGCCAGCCGAGCCGCAGCCGGACCGCATAAACGTCCGCGCGCGCCAGAATTTGCTCGGCCACGGCGCGGGCCTCGGCGAACTGCCCGGCCTGCGCCAGCGCGTCGCACTTCGTGTACAGCGCGTCGAGCGTTGCGGACGGCGCCGCGGGCTCGGCGGCCGCGGCGGTTCCCCACGCCAGAAAAACGGCGGCCAGTTGCGCCAACGTTATCCATCGCCGTCGCGTCATGACGCCGCCTCCGCCGTCAATATTTCCCGTTCGCCGCGCCACGCGCGCATCGCGGTCGGCCCGCGCCCGGGCGCCAGGTCGATTTCGATGCGATCCGGCAGATCGATGCGCAAGGCCGCGCGCGAACGGCTGCGCACCTGCGTCGCGACGCGGATGCCGCCGGACCAGGGGACGATGGCGCTGGCAGTTTCGATTTTGACGATCTCACCGAAGGGCAAGCATAGCTCATGAACGAAACGCGTGACCAGCGGCAAAAACGCATTCGCCGCCGGGCCGTCGTTCCAGCGGATTTGCGGTTCGGCGACGAACGGCGCGCGCGGCAGGCCGAGATAGAACAGCCCCAGCAGGCGCTTCGCCGGGCCCTGATAATCGAGCAGCGTCACGTAGCTGCCGTCGGCGAAAAACGGCACGGCCGCGCCGCCGTCGTCCGCGACCAAACGGCGGCCGCCCAGCGGGTCGATTTCGCTCGTCCAAGCCTCTTGCAGGCGTTGGCCGTCGCGCGTTCCCGACCAGCGCCACTCGCGGCCCGGGGCGAGCGTCAGCGCGCGCCGCACTTCCTCGTCCACCTCGAGCCGGGCGACGATCGCGCCCTGCGCCGGCGCACCGTGCGTGACGTAACGGCGGCCGGCCGCTTCGCCGGCCACGTAATGCAGAAACTCGCCGTAGATCGTCGGCGCGCCGATCTCGGGCGACGCCTGCAATTGAAAATGCAGGTGCGGCGTCGGCGAGCGGCCCGAATTGCCAACCCGGCCCAGCAACTGCCCCGCCACGACCGCGTCGCCCTCCTTGACGACGATCGAGCCTTTCTGCAGATGGCAAAGCGCGGAGTAGATCGCGCCCGCGTGCCACAGCACGACAAGGTTGCCCCAGTTGTTGGCGATGTTCACCTCGCCGAGCGGGTTGTCCTCGAAGTGATTGACGACGCGTACGACCTTGGCGTCGCCCGGCGCGAATACCGGCGCCTGAAACGCGTAATAGTCGGTGAGCGCCGCGCCGTCGCCGCGATGCGCGCGCCCCTCGTCGTCGCCGATGTCGAAATCCCACGCCTGCGCCCATGGGCCGCGGTGCGTCTGGTCGCCGCCAGGCCCCTGCGCGATGCGCCAGCGGCCGGACACCGGCAGGTAGACCACCGGGACCGCCGGATCGGGATAGCGCCGTTCGCGGTGCAGCAGCCGGCTCAAGTTCTTCTCGGGCGAATCGATTTCGCCATAGATCAATTGCAAACGACCGCGCCCGGCGCGGATCATCACCGCGAATAACATTAAATATGTCGCGACGATGAACGGCGCCGCCAGCACGGGCAGTTCATAGGGCCGCAGCAAGCCGGAAAACGCGGCGGACAGCACCGCGGCCAGCGCGCCGCCGCACAGGGCGAAGAGCAGCGACGCCGGGCGCAAGGCGATCCACACGCCGCCGACGGCGATCGCGGTGAGGATGAAGTTGAGGCCGACGAATTGCGCCCGCAGATCCAGCGCGTTGCCGCCGAGCGCCGCGTACATGCCGTAGCCGCCGGCGAACCCGATGATGGAAAGCAGCGTCGCCCAGCGCGAAAACCAGAGCAGCCCGAGGAAAACGAGAATGCCGGACGCCACGCTCAACTGGTAAAACGCCGCGCCGAGCGAACGCAGATACAACTCGACGAGGCCCGGCAGCGCGCCGCCGCCGAGGTCGGCTTGCAGCACGGGCTCGAGCGTTTTTTCGACGCCGGCAAAACCGGGCGCCGCCAGCCACGCGGCCCAGGCGGCGAGCAGGAAGGGCAGGCTGAGCACCGGCAGGCCGAGATAACGCTGGAACAAATGGCGCAGCAGCGCCGCCGCCAGCACGCCGAAAAAGACGATCGCCGCGAGAAAGAGCGCCGCTTGCCACGTCAACGACAAGCGCCAGCCGAGCGCCAGGCCGATCAACAGGCCGTTGAAGCCGTAGTAGCCGTCGGCGATGTGCTCTTTCGGCCGGCCGAGCAGCCGCGCGAAGAGGTCGGCGAAGGCGAGACCGAGCAGACCCAGCAGGCCGTGCCGCGGCACGACGAACGTCGCCGCGGCGAAGAGCAGCCCGGCGACGAGGCTCTGCGAAAAGTAGATTTGCGCATACGTGCGCAGCCACGCGGCCAGCGCCGCCTTGGACGAGCCGATAAAGCGGAGTGTGGCGGGCTCAGACGCCATCGCCGTCTGCCGCCAGGCGCGCGGGCAGCCGCTCCAGGCTCTTGATGGCGTCGATGGATTCCGCCTCGCGAATGACGTCGACCTTGCCGGCTTCGCCGATCAGCACGACCGGCGGGCGCAGGCGGATGAACTGCATCCACTGCGTCACGTTGTAGGCGCCGACCGGCCGGATGACCAGCGCATTGCCCGGCTCCATCGGCGGCAGCAGCGCCGACGGCCGCACGACGTCGATGTTCATGCACAGCGGCCCGTAGACGACGGTCTCCTCCAGCATGCCGCCGCGATCCACCGCCGGCAACACCTCGTGCCGATACCAGAACGAGGTCAGCAGCGAGTTGACGCCGCAGTCGATCACCATCGCTCGCGACCCGTCGGCCAGCCGCTTGTTGCCGATGACCCGCGCCAGCATGAAGCCGGCCTCGTCGACCAGCGCGCGGCCGGTCTCCAGAAACAGCGTCGGCCATTCGGCGCCGGCGAAGCCGGCCTTGAGCAGCACGCCCGTGATCGCCTCGGCGTAGTCCTCCAGCGAAGGCGAGCTGTCGACGCCCGGCGCGTACTGCTCGTGCAGCGTGCTGCGCGAGGCGAAACCGCCGCCGAAATCGAGGTAGCCGAGCGCCGTCCCGAATTCGCTCTTGAGCTGCTTCGCCATCGCCACCAGCTTCGTCGCCGCCTGCGCGTACGCGTTCGGCTCGAGCACGAATGTGCCAATGTGGCAGTGCAGTCCGTCGAGCTGCAAATGCCCCCCGGCGTGAATCCGCCGCGCCGCGTCCAGCGCCTCGCCGTTGTCGTAGTTGAAGCCGAAGCGGTCCCACCGCGGGTAAATGCCCGTGTCCATGTTCACGCGAATCGCGACCTTCGCCGGCCGGCCCATTTCCTTGGCGATGCGCTCGGCCAGGTACAGCTCGTCGTAGTGGTCGAGGTGCACCTTGGCGCCTTCGGCGAACGCGCGCCGCAATGCCGCCTCCGGTTTGTACGGGCCGTTGAACAGGATCATCCGGCCCGGAATGCCGAGCCGGCGCGCCATCTCATATTCCATTTCGGAAACGACCTCGGCCCACGCGCCTTCCTGGTGGAAAATGCGGCACACGGCGTCGAGGTAGTTCGTCTTGTACGACCAAGCGAACTGCACCTTCGGATAGCGCGTCGAGAAGGCGCGGCGCGCCTCGCGGATCTTCTGCCGCAGCGTGTGCTCGGAAAAGACGAACAGCGGCGTGCCGAACCGTTCGATCAGGCTCGCGACTTCCACTTCGTCGATGCGCGGCAGCGCCCGCCGCGCCGGGCCGCGGCCGAACTTGTTCGCCAGGCCGAAGGCGTGGCGGATGATGCTGGGTTTTTCGTAGGGGAGCCGGCTCATGATTTCTCCTCGGCGGGCGGCGTCCGATGGACTTCGCCCAGCGTGGTCAACGCTTCGTAGTCTGCCAGGCGGCAGATTTGATCGAACGAGTGGCGCAGGAACATCACGCCCGGCTCGGCCGGCGGCATCGGCGGCACGGGCTGGCCGAGCGCGAGCATCACCGTCGCCCACGCGAGGTTGCGGCCGGCGCCGACCGCCAGGTACACCCAGGCGGGAAAGCGCGGGTTGATTTCGAGCAGGAACAGCTCGTCGTTGCGGCTCGCCCGCATCACTTCCAGTTCGCACGGCCCGCGCCACCGCAGCTTGCGCACGGCCTCGGCGACAAACTGGTTCAGCCGCTCGTCGCGGATGGTGATCCCGCCCCAGGCCTTGCCCTTGTCGGTGAGCTGCATCTTGCGCATCGCCGCGGCGCCGACAAGGCCGCCGTCGCCGTCGCCGACGGCGACGATGTCGTATTCCTCGCCGGCGATGTATTCCTGAATGATCACCGGCGCGCCCCATTTGTTGCGCAGCCGCACGAAATGGCCCTCCGCCTCCATCGGCGAGTAGGCGATGCTGGCGTCGTAGAACTGGCCCTTGACCATCACCGGAAACGCGAACTCCTCGTCGAGGCGGCGAATCGCCGTGGCGTCGTTGATCGCGACGCTCTTGGGCACGTTGATGCCCAGGCCGGACTTCAGTTCGTAGAATTTCGCCTTCGAGCGCAGCTTCAACTGCTCCTCGGTCGGCAAGAACGTCTTGATGCCGAGCCGCAACAACTCGTCGAGCAGCTTCAGGTAAGCCGGCAACTCGGCGTCGAGCGTCGGGATCAGCACGTCGATCGGGTGCTCTTTGTGGATGTGACAGAGCCGGTCGAACACCGCCTGCGCGCCTTGCGACGGATACGGCATCAGGTACACGTGGTCCGCGATGTCGGTCATGTAGTTGCCCGGGTCGAGCGGATCGTACGACAGCCCGACGATGCGCACCGTCTCGCCCGCCTGGTGGCGAATCGCGCGGATCAGCGGCACGCCGGGCGCCGGGTTGTCCGTGGCGTTCAGCCCGGTCACCGCGATCGTCAGCGGCCTCATAGCTCTTGCTCCTCGGCGTCGATGACCTTCAGGTCGCGCAGCCGAAAGAGGAATTGCTCCACATCGCGCCGCCCGTTTTCGGCGTCGGTTTCGAACGCCGCCGCCAGCAGCGCCGGCAGGTCGTCGGCCGCGGCGCCGTCCATCAGCTTGCGCAGCAGAAAGGCGCCCGTGCGGTTCAGGCTGAAGGTGTTGCCGGTGCGGGAATCGAACAGGAACCCATTTTCGCTCAGCGCCAGGTATTCGAAGGCGGCCATCGCTTGGATTCTCCCTGGTTTTTCACAGATTGTCTTGCAGCCGCCTTCATCATGCCGGCGAATTGTAATGTCTTTGTTTCGAGAAACGCGGCGAATTGTAAAGATTGGGTAAAGGCTCGCGCGCCTATTCCATCAGGTCATGCCAATCCGGGTCGTCGTTGACGAGCTGCCCGAGCCATTGATAGTACGTTGTCCCGTCGATGGCGTGCTCGCCCAAATCGGTCATCGCGAGCATCGTGTGGCCGTAGCCGTTCGTGAAAAACCGATGAAAGCGGTCCGGGTGCGCGGTTTCGATGTTGCCCGTGATCTGCAGCAGCGTCTGCTTGAATTCGGCGGGCGGCATTTGCAGAAAGACCAGCGTGATCACGCGGTCGTAATACGACGAATCCATCGCAATGCGCACCTGCGGGTCGAGGTCCATGAACGTCTCGAACATATACGTCATGATGGGCCCGTCGCACTTGGTGCACTGGGGCGGCATCTGCACGTCCCACGCGCCCGAAATGGACGCCCATTTCGCCGGGTCGTCCGGATTCCAGAACCCGACGCCCGAATCGCTGACGAGGTAGGTGTCCGTGTCCATGTACTGCGACTTCATGATCGCCCAGCCGAAGAGCGTGCCGAAACCGCCCGCGCTGGAGCCGACGATCAACGCCTTTTTCGGCGACGGGAAGATTCGCTTCATCAACGCCACGGCCGCCGCGGTGTGCCGCACCCCCCACTGCGCCGCCGGGCCGCTGGGATAATCGACGATCGCGTTGCCGAGATGCAGGCTGGCGTCGCAATAGGGGACGTACACGAAATTCCAATCGCTCAACGGATTGCCCGGGAACGGCAGTTTGAAGAGGTTGAGCACCGGCGTGTCGACGTTGACCACCAGGCCGCCGCCGGGCCACCGTGCCCCGCCGCCTTCGAGAAACAACATCACATTGTCGGACGTGCCGCGCTGCACGGCCACGCGCGCTTGCGAGCCGTCGAAACACCGCACGTCGTTCTCGTTGAAATAGTAGAAGGTGAAGCCGTCCGGGCCGGCTGCGACGCTCTCCGGCTCGATGTCGAGATATTGTTGGAAGCCCATGCTCGTGAACATGGCGCTGAGGGTCGGCTGCGGGTTGGCCGGCGAACTGTCGTCGTCGCCGCTTGCCGAATCGTCGTCGCCGCCGGCCGCGTCGTCGTCGTCATCGCCCGCCGCCGGCGCGCTCGCCGGCGCATGGCCCGCGCACGCCGCCAGCAAAAGAAGCAGCGCGCAAACCCATGCCGCGCGTTGTTTTAGGTGCATGCGTACGCCCCCGTTACGCGTTCACATTCAACGCCGACCAGACCAGAAAATCCTCGCGTTCTTCTTAGCATGGCGGGGAAAGAGAAGGAAGAAGGAAAAAGGAGAAAGGAAAAAGTGCCGAACTGCCTTGATCACGCTGGTTCTCAAATTCGCGCCGGGGTCGGTATGGTCCCAGAATTCCCAGAATTCCCAGAATTCCAATGCTTCCCCGGCGGCGGTTGCTGTCTCTTCGGGCGCGGGCCGTCTCTCCCTTGACGCGGGCGCCGCGCATGTGTTTTCTTTGCCGCAAGTTTTCCCTGCGGGGGCGGGACGAGGCGCGAGGTCGCCGCGTGCCGGAAGGAATCGTCATGAGCAAGGTCCGTTTGCCGAAGAAATTTGTCAGCCAGTACCCGCACAAATTTTCGCAGGGCAAAGAGCGGTTTCTCTGCGGCAAACGCATCTCGCCCAAGCCGATCACGGGCAAGGAGCCGCTCGACGAGCTGATCGACGGCACGTTCCTCGCCTACAACGCGGGGCGGCTCGGCGAGGCCTGCCGGTTGTTTTCGGAAAAGATGCTCGACTCCGACGTGACGATCGGGATGAGCCTGGCGGGCGCGCTGACGCCGGCGGGGCTCGGCGCAAGCGTGGTCGTGCCGCTGATCCGGGCGGGGTTCATCGACTGGATCGTCTCGACCGGCGCGAACCTCTACCACGACCTGCACCACGCGCTGAACTTTCCGCTGCACCGCGGCTCGCCGTACGCTAACGACCGCGACTTGCGCAAGGTCGGCGTGGTGCGCATTTATGATATTCTGTTCGACTACAACTCGGTCCTGATGGCGACCGACAGCGTCCTGCGGCAGGTTCTCCGGCAGCCCGAATTTCAAAAGGAAATGGGCACGGCCGAACTGCACCACCTGCTCGGCAAGTACTGCGCCGAATTCGAGAAGGAACTCAAGCTGCACGACGTCTCGATGCTCGCCGCGGCCTACCGCGCCGGCGTGCCCGTTTTCTGCCCCTCGCCGGGCGACTCGACGATCGGCATGAACATCGCCGGCCTCGAACTCGAAGGCAGCCAATTGCGGATCAACCCGTCGATCGACGTCAACGACACCAGCGCCATCGTACTCGGCGCCAAGCAGGACCGGCGCAAGACCGGCGTCGTGCTGGTCGGCGGCGGCTCGCCGAAGAACTTCACCTTGCAGACCGAGCCGCAGATTCAGGAAGTCCTGCGCGTCAAGGAAATGGGCCACGATTACTTCCTGCAATGCACCGACGCCCGGCCGGACACCGGCGGCCTTTCCGGCGCGACCCCGCAAGAGCCCGTGAGCTGGGGCAAGGTCGATCCGGGCCAATTGCCCGACGCGATCGTCTGTTACCTCGACGTCACCGTCGCCGCGCCGCTGCTCACCCATTACGCGTTGGCGCGCCGCGCGCCGCGGCCGCTCAAGCGGCTCTACGACCGCCGGGGCGAACTGACGGCGAACGTCAAGCGCGAATACCTCGCCCGCCACCGGAGCGCCGACTGACGACTCCGCACGCCAGACAAAGGCTGAAAGCATGATCTCCCTGAAACAATTGAAGACGCTCGCCGCCGAGCACGGCACCCCGCTGTTCGTGGTCGATCACGACGAGGTGCGCCGCAACTACGCCGCGTTCAAACGCAGCCTGCCGCGGGTGCAGGCCTACTACGCGATCAAGGCCAATCCCGACCCGGCGATCGTCAAGACGCTGTACGACGCCGGCGCGAGCTTCGACGTCGCCTCGTTCCCGGAATTCCGGATCGTCTACGAGAATATCAAGAAACTCCCGGCCGCGGCGCGGCAGGCGTTCATTTGGGATAAACTGATCTACGCCAACCCGATCAAGGACGACGAGACGCTCGCGAAACTGGATCCCTACAAGCCGCTAGTGACCTACGACAACCTCGAAGAGATCAAAAAAATGCGCCGCTGCTCGCCGCACGCCGGGCTCGTGCTGCGCATCCAGGTGCCCAACACCGGCTCCGTCGTCGAGCTGTCGTCGAAGTTCGGCGCGGCCCCGGGCGAAGCCGTCGACCTGATCGAGGCCGCGCGCGCCGCCGGCTTCGTCGTCGAAGGCCTGAGCTTTCACGTCGGCAGCCAGGCCACCAATTTCGACAACTACGTGCAGGCGCTCAACATCGCGGCGGATATTTTCCACGAGGCGCGGCTGCGCGGTCACGACAAGATGAACGTGCTGGACATCGGCGGCGGCTTCCCGGCGCCCTACGACGATCAGGTCAAACCCTTTCCGGCGCTGGCCAAGGTGTTGACGCAGGAAATCGACCGGCTGTTTCCGAAAGACATCGAGATCATCGCCGAGCCGGGCCGGTTCCTGGTCGCCACGGCCGCGACACTGGTCGTCAAGGTCACCGGCAAGGCCATGCGCGACCGCAAGCCGTGCTATTACGTCGACGACGGCGTCTACGGCACGTTTTCCGGCATTCTCTTCGACCACTGCCAATATCATCTCGAAGCGTTCAAGAGCGGACCGAAGGAAATCTGCTCGGTGTTCGGCCCGACCTGCGACGCGCTGGACACCATCTCGCGCGCCGAGGAATTGCCGGATCTCGAATTGGGCGATCTCCTCTATTCGCGGAACATCGGCGCCTACACCAACGCTTCGGCCACCGACTTTAACTGCATTCCGCGGGCGAAAGTATTGCATGTCCATCGTTGAGCGTTCGCCCAAGGCCGCCCGCCGGTGAACGACGCGCGCCGGCCCGATATCTACATTGACGCCGACGGCTGTCCCGTTAAAGAAGAGATCTATCGCGCGACGCGCAAATACGGCCTGACCGTGTTCGTCGTGTGCAATTCGCCGATGGGCACCCCGCCCGAATCGCGCATCCGGCTGGTCGTCGTCGAACGCGGGCCGGACGTCGCCGACGATTGGATCGCCGCGCACGCCGGCGCCGGCGACATCGTCGTGACGACCGACATTCCGCTTGCCGATCGCTGCCTGAAAAACGGCGCCCGGGCGCTCGACGCCCGCGGCCGCGAATTCACCGAAGACTCGATCGGCTCGGCGATGGCCTCCCGGGAATTGATGCAGCACCTGCGCTTGATCGGCGCCGCCTCGGGCGGCCCGCCGCCGGTGGAAAAGAAAGATCGCTCGAAATTTCTCGCCAAGCTGCACGAGGTCATTCAGGCGGTGCTGCGCGCTTCGGGTCAGGGGGAGCGCAAACCGGAATGTTGAATGCTGAATGGCGAACGGCGAATTTCGGGCGGCGTCGGCATTTCTCCGTTCGCCATTCGCCATTCTCCATTGTGCGGGGGACGGGTTCGTAATAATCGATCATTTCGAGAAAATCGACAGTCTCTGAATCGCTGGGCTGCTTACCCGCGCCCAATCCCCGGGCTTCGCGCCGATCGCGCATGCCGATCGGGAAACACCCGTCCATCTGCGCGATCTTGTCGAACAGGCGGGTGGCGACACCCGCGCTCCCGGGCCCGGCTGCCGCGCGCCATTTATTGCGGCTGCAGCGCCTCTTCGGCGCGGGCGAGCCGCTGGCCGTCGTTCGGATAGGCCGCCTTGACCTGCTGATAAATCGTCGTCGCCTTGTCGGTTTTGCCGAGCTGGCGATAGGTCTCGATCAGCAGGATGTCGCCGTCGTAGACCTTGTTCGGGTCGTTGAACGAGCCAATCTCGCGTTCCAACAATGCGACGGCGGCGTCGCCGCGCTTCGTTTTGCACATCAGCCGCGCCTGGCGAATGATGATATCCGCCCGGTCGCTGCCGGGCCGCGACCAGATCGTCAGCATTTTGGCGTACAGCTTCTCTTCGTCGGCGAACCGCGACTGCTCGTCGAGCATGTCGCTCCAGAAGACGCCGGCGTTGAACGCCTGCCACGGTCCGCGCGGCTCGTCGAGCAACCCGCGGTACAACTCCTCGGCCTTCGCTTTCTCTTCCGTGCGGCGATAGGTGTTGGCCAACTCCAGCCGCGCCGACATGCCGACGTCCGTATGGCCGTTCAGCGACGCCGCGTCCTTGAGCAGCGGCAACGCCTTGTCGGGCAGGCCCTTGGCGACGTAGGCGCGGCCGACGATGAGTTTGAAAGCCGCCGTGCGTTCGGCGTCCGCGGCGAATTCCTTCACGGCGGTCGCGTAGAGTTCTTCCAGAGCCGGCAGATTGCCCTGCTCGCGATCGAGATCGAGCAGCATGCGATAGCCCTCGAAACGCCGGCCGCGGTCGGCGAATTTCGGCAGTTCGCGCGCCAGGAGCGCGGCGGCGAGGTCGGTCTTTTTTTGCCGTTGCAGCAGCGCGATCTGGCGCAGCACGATGTCGGCGCGTTCGTCGTCCTTGGCCGCGTGCTCTTTCGCGAGTTCGGCGAGCAACGCTTCGGCTTCGGCGAATTTCTGCTGGTCGCCGAGCAGATCGGCAAGGGACAAGCCGGCGGCGAGCGTTTCCCAGGTGTCCTTTTTCGCGGCCATCACCTCGCGAAACATTTTTTCGGCGGCGGCGCGATCGCCTTCGCGGCGCATTTCGTTGGCCAGGTTCAGCTTGGCCTCCAGGACGACGGGGGCGTTCGGATAATGGGCGATCAGTTCGCGGTAGACGGCGGCGGCGCGGTCGCCCTGGCCCTGATCGACGTGCATCTGCGCGAGCGACATTTTCGCCGCCACGAGCCGTTCGTCGTCAGCGCCGATCGTCTTGGCCAGTTGGCCGAACGCCTCTTCCGCCGCCTTCGGTTCGCCCTTGCCGGCGTACAACTCCATGAGCAGGGCGTTGGCGTCGGTCAACCGCTTGGTGTCGAGGAATTTTGGCATCTCGGCGCGCAGCAGGGCGATGGCGTCGTCGACGCGGTTTTCCTTTTGATACAGGCGCGAGCGTTGGATCACGATGTCGGACCGCTCTTCCCGCCGGTTGCCCCAGCGCTTGATCATGGCGTCGAGTTGCTTGTCGGCCTCGGCCGTTTTGCCTTCGGTGGCCAGGATATCGGCGACGGTCGCCGCGGCGGCGAACACCTGCCAGGAATCCTTGGTGCTCTCGGACAACTCGCGGAAAATTTTCTCGGCCTTCGGCAGATCGCCGGCGCGCCGGAGCATGCCGCCGAGGTCGGCCTTGGCCTGCAGCGCCGCTTCGGAATCGGGGTACTGGGCGATGACTTCGCGGAAGGTCGCCCCGGCCTTGTCGTTCTGGCCCAGCCGATCGTAGGCCTTGCCGAGGACGACCTTGGCCTGCGCGAGCCGCGCGGGGGCCGCGCCAGCGGACTTCAATGTCGCCTTGACCGTCTCCTCCGCCGCCTTCATGTCGCCGGCGGCCGCGTAGAGTTCGATGAGCAGGAACTGGGCGTCGACGGCCTTGGCGGGGTCGGTCAACGTCGGCAGTTCCTTTTTCATCAGGGCGACGCCCTCGGCCGGTTTGCCGACGCGCTCCAACAAAGCCGCCTGATGAAAGACGATCTCGGCGCGTTCATCCGGCTTGGATTCCCACTTCTTGCGCATGCCGGCCAGGATCTGCTGCGCTTCGTCATACGCCTGCCGGTCGATGAGAATATCGGTCAGCGACATCCCCGCCTGGAACGGCTGCCAACCGTCGATCGAGCCCTCGAGCAGTTCACGATAGAGTTTTTCGGCTTTGCCCTGATTGCCCGTCTGCCGATATTGGTCGGCCAGGTTCAACTTGGCCTGGCTCTCGGCGTCGGCGTTGTGCGATTGCGCCAGTATCTCGCGGTACAACGTTTCCGCTTTGTCGTTCAAACCCTTGGTCGAATAGAACTGCGCCATTTCCACTTTCGTGCGCGACATTTTCTCGGCGTCCTGACCGAAATGTTCCTGGATGCGGCGGTAGCATTCTTCGGCCGCCGGGAGGTTGTCGGTGATCCGGTAGAGATGCAGGAACTGGAAATCCGCGTCGTATTTCTTGTTCGGATCCTTCAATTGCGGCGCGAGTTCCTGCAGACGGGCGATCGCCTCCTGGTTTTTCCCTTCTTCCTGCAGCAGGCGGGCCCGGCGCAGCAGCACGTCGGCGCGATCGACGTCCGGCTCGCGCCAGCGGGCTTCCATGTCGTCGAGCTGCTTTTCGGCGTCGGCGAATTTCTTTTGCTCCGAGTAGGATTCGACGAGCGTCAGACCGGCGGCCAGCGTCTGCCAACCGGCGCCTTTGCCCTCGTACAACTCGCGGTAGATCTGCTCGGCCTTGTCGCGCGACCCGGCGCGGCGCAACGCCGACGCCAGATCGAGCTTCGCCGTCGCCACCTGGTCCGGATTCGGCGAGTGCGCGATGACCTCGCGGTACAGCGCTAGCGCCTTGTCGCCGAAGCCTTTGCCCGCGTACATCCGCCCCATCGCCGTTTTGGCGCCGGCGACGCGCTCGGGATCGGCGGCGTATTTCTTCAACACGTCGTTGTAAATGGCTTCGGCGGGCGGGAGGTTGCCCGCGGCGGCGTAGAGCGACAGCAGCGACATGCTGCCTTCGTAATATTTGTTGCGGTCTTTGAATCCGGGGAGCGCGCCGGCGAGCATGGCCAGGGCCTTGTCGGGTTTGCCCATGGCTTCGAGCAGGCGGGCCTGCCGCATCACGAGTTCGTCGCGCATTTCCTCGGTGGTCGCGCGCCGGGTCATGTCGGCGATCAGGTCTTCGGTTTCGCGGAAGCGCCCTTGCCCCTGGTACAGTTCGACAAGCTTGATGCCGGCCGGCCCGGAAATGGTCAGGTCTTTCGTCCCGGTGTAGACCGACTTGTACCGCTGCTCCGCTTTGTCGAGGTCGCCGCGTTTGCGCAACGCGTTGGCGATGGCCATTTCGGCGTCGACGCGCATCCAGAGGCTGGTGGCGCCGGCGTCGTAGTCCTTGAGCCGCGCCAGCGTCTTTTCGGCGTCGTCGATGCGTTCCAGGGCGCACTGCACGGCGATCGCCTCGGCGAGCGCGCGATTGCCGATGCTCAATTCCGACTGGAATTTGTCGAAGACGGCCAGGTACTTGGCGAGCGCCTCTTCGTTGCGGCCTTCTTTTTTCAGCAGTTCCGCGAGGCCAAAATCGGCGCTGGCCTCGGCATCCGGATTGTCGACCTCCGTTTTGCGGATCTTTTCGTAGAGCGCGCGGGCTTTGTCGGGTTCCCCCATTTCGGCGTAGAGCTTGGCCATGGCTTCGATGGCGAACACGGCCTCAGGGTTGCCCTCGTAGGTCGTGGCGATCGCCTCAAACTGCGCGAGCGCCTTTTCGTATTGCCGGCGCTGGGCGTACACGCCGGCGATGGCCAGCTTGGCGGCGGCGACGCGGTTGGGGTCCGCGGCGTACTTTTGCACGATCACCTGATAGAGCTTGATGCCGGCGTCGTATTCGCCGAGTTTGACCGTTTTTTCCGCCTGCTTCTGCAGCACGTCGTACGACCAGTGTTGCGGACCGGCGAAAAAACGGTATGTGAAAAAAGAGATCGCGGCGATGGCGACCAGCACGACGGCCTGCGCGACATGGCTGCTGCGCAAGAGCCGCAGGAACCGGCGGATCAGGAACATGTCGACGAGCGCGCCCTGGCTCTTGTAGCCCCGCAGCAGTTCCTCCGACACGCCGGAGATGGACTTGAGCGAGGCTTTTTTCAGAACGGCGTCCTGAAAATTGATGTTCTCCTGGTCCGAGCCGTTGAAGACCGCGCCCGAGAGGTCAGCCCCGGTGAAATTGACGTTTTCGAGCACGCCGCTGAAAAATTGCGCGTTGACGAGGCCCGCGCGGGAGAAATCGACGTCTTTGAGTTCGGCCAGCGAGAAATCCACGCCTTGCGCATTCAACCCCGCCGCTTGCACGCGCGCCAAACGGCATTCCTGGAAGACGCCGCCCCGCAGATCGGCGCCGGTCAGGTCGATGTCCAGCAAATCGGCGTCGGCGGCTTTGGTTCCGACGCACTTCGCCCGAATCAGTTTGGCCCCGGAAAGCCGCGCCCGATGAAATAGGGCTTTGGACACATCGGCGTCGGTCAAATCGGCGTCCTGAAACACCGCCTTCCCGAAGTCGGCCTGCAACGCCTTGACGCCGGCGAGCTTGGCGCCAGTGAAGTTGGCCTCTTTGGCCTTCGCCTGGTCGAGTTTCGCCCCGGTGAGATCGGCCCCGGTGAAGTTGGCTTCGCGCAAGTCGGCGTCGGACAGATCGGCGCCCGAGAGGTCGGCGCCGGACAAATCGGCCTTGCGCAAATTGGCGCCGCCGGCCGCGATGTTGCGGAGTTTGGCGCCGCGCAGATCCGCCTTGGGCAGCTTGATGTTCGCGAGGTTGGCGCCGACGAGTCCGCCCGTCTTGGCCTTGGCGAACACCTCTTCCGGCGTTAACGAAATGCCCGATTTTTCGGCCATGTTGCCTCCGCTTCCCAGTTGCGCCTCTCGTCGAAAAAGAAGGCGGGAATCTAGTGCACCGCTGGTCATTATTATGCGGCCCGTTTCCCGCCGTCAATAACAGCCGCAGGGCAACGGCAAAGTCGATTTAGGATCTCCGAGCAACGCGAAAGCGTGGCCG
>CAZHPN010000086.1:0-23239 GCA_964534375.1 uncultured bacterium
CGCCGACCGCGGAAAGGGGGCGATCAAGAAGAAAAATTAGATGCGTTTACCCTGGTGAACCGCGAACAATGAACAGTGAGACCTTGCGGACCTCGCTCACAGTTTTCTCGATCGCGGCAAGAGACCCGGCAAGACGATCCCGTTGATCCCCCGCCTCCGCGGGGCAGGCTCGGTTGATCCTGTCAAAAAATCCCTCAATCCATTCATCCCAATTCCGCCAGCGCCTTCCGCAGCCGCGCCGCGACCTCCTCGCGGCCGATCAGCGCGATCGTCGCGTCGATCGGCGGGCTGACCGTCGAGCCCGTTAGCGCCAACCGCAGCGGCTGCGCCACCTGCGCCAGCTTGACGTTCAACTCGGCCGCGAGCTTTTCGATCAGTTCCAGCGCGCCCGCGGCGTCGGCCGGCGCGTCGCTCTGCAGCCACGCCACGAAGCGGCGCAGCGCTTCCCGCCCCGCGTCGTTCCAGAATTTCTTCACCGCGGCCGGGTCGTACGCCGCCGGCGGCTCGAAGAAGGGCCGGCATTGGTCGGCCAGTTCAACGAGCGTCTTCGAGCGCTCCTGCAAAACCGCGACGATCCGCGGCAGGCGCGCGTCGCCGTCGGCCGCGAAGCCGCGCTGGATCAGAAACGGCAGCAATTGCGGCGCAACCTCCTCCGGCGTCAGCGCCCGCAATTTCGCGGCGTTGAGCCAGTTGAGTTTGTCCATGTCGAAAACGGCGTTGGCCGCGTTGACGTCGCGGATGTCGAAATAACGGATCATTTCCTCATCGGTGAACAGTTCCTGATCGCCGTGCGCCCAGCCGAGCCGCGCGAAAAAGTTACGCAGCGCCTGCGGCAGGTAGCCGAGGTCGCGATAGTCGAGCAGATTGGCGGCGCCGTGCCGCTTCGAGAGCTTGCTGCGATCTTTGCCGAGCGTCAGCGGCAGGTGGCCGAACCGCGGCGGTTCGAGGCCGAGGTGACGGTAGAGCGGCAACTGCTTGTGCGTGTTGGTCAGGTGGTCCTCGCCGCGCACGACGTGCGTGACGCCCATGTCGGCGTCGTCGACCACCACGCAGAAGTTGTAGGTGACCGTGCCGTCGCTGCGCGCGATGATCCAGTCGTCGAGTTCGGCGTAGTTCACCTCGACGCGGCCTTTGATCAGGTCGTCGAGCACGCTGACGCCCTCGGTCGGCATGGCGCAACGGATGACGTGCGGCTGCTCCGGCCCGTAATGCTTGCCGCGGCAGGCGCGGTCGTACACGTACTTGCGCTTGTCCGCTTCGGCCGCGGCGCGCTGCGCGTCGATCTCGGCGGGCGTGCAGCGGCACCGGTACGCCCCGCCGTTCGCGAGCAGCTTGTCGATCGCCTGGCGGTACAGGTCGGTCCGCTGGCTTTGAAAGACGGGGCCTTCGTCCCAGTCAATGCCGAGCCAGCGCAGGCCGTCGAGGATGACCTGCACGTTTTCTTCGGTCGATCGTTCCTTGTCCGTGTCTTCGATGCGCAGGGCCAGCTTGCCGCCCTCGTGGCGGGCCAGCAGCCAGTTGAACAGCGCCGTGCGGGCGTTGCCGATGTGCAACACGCCCGTCGGACTCGGGGCGAAACGGGTGCGAACGGTCATGACTTACCACCTTCGATTGAGAGGCTGAGAGGCCAATAGGTCTCATAGAGACTGCCGATAAACTGCACCCCCGCCCGCCGACCACCGATAACTGCGAACTCGAAGTTTTTGGGGCGCGCAAAGCGAAATGTTGAATGGCGAATGGCGGATGGCGAGTTTCCGGCGGCGTCGGTAATTCTGCATTCGCCATTCGCCATTCGCCATTCGCCATTCGCCATCGTGCGGAGGATGCCTTCGCAAGAATCGATCAACTCGAGAAAATCGACGGCCTCTGTTTATAGGGCGAATAGATCCTATAGGTCCCATAACTCCTATAACTCCCATGATTCCCATGACGCCCATCTCGCCGACTGATTGCCGCAATCGATGTTCACCCTCTCTCGAACAGCGTCCAGAAAAACCGCCCGGCGACCAGCAACAACGCCAGCGCAAAGAGTTGTTTGAGCCGCAGCGGGTTGATGCGGTGCCCAAGCGCCGCGCCCACGGGCGCCGTGATGATGGCGGCGGGCGCCAAAAAGATCAAGGCGAGCAGGTGCACGCCGCCGGCCGCGTACGGCACGCCGGCGGTCTCCCGCCAATCCGCAAAAACGTACGTCGCGGCGCCGCCCGCGCCGAGGATGACGATCATCAACGTCGACGTCGCGATGGCCCGCGGCGGGTCGAAGCGCGCCCACCACAGCAGCAGCGGCACGGCCACAATGCCGCCGCCAATGCCGAAAAAGCCCGCGACGACGCCGGCGAGCGCGCCGATCCAGTACGCCTTGCCGGCGCCGCCCGTCGCGCCCGGCGCATGCACGCTCTGGCTGCGCAGCAACTCCGCGGCGGCCGCGACCAGCAGCGCGGCGAACGCCGGCTTGAGCGTCGCGGCCGGCAGCAGGGAAGCGACGTAGCCGCCCAACACCGCGCCGGCCAGGCCCCCGACGCCGGCGCGCCAGCCGAAGCCCACGTCGACTTTGCCCCGGCGGTGGTGCGCCCACGCCGCGCTGGCCGCGGTGAAGACGATCGCCGCCAGGCTGGTGCCGAGCGCGAGGTGGAACGATGCGTCCGCCGCGACGCCCTGCCGGCGAAAGAGGAAGTCGAGGATGGGCACGTTGATCAGCCCGCCGCCAACGCCGAGCAAGCCGGCGACCACGCCGGCGAACAGGCCGGTGAGCAGATACAACGGTCCGTAGGTCATCTTACGCGGTGGTGAGGTCGAGGACCTGCACGGAGAGATCGGAGACCGCGAGGTCCCAGCGTTCGCGGAAGCCGGCCGCATCGCCGCCCATCTGGATCGGCCGCGGCTTGTCGAGTTCGACCGTCACGCGTTTGGCGAGAAAGTCTTTGAAGCCCGCCGGCTGGTAGGTTCCGGCGAAAATCCCGCGCCAGTGCGACAGGCAATCGAAGACGCCCGAGGAAACGATGCGGAAATTCATGAAGCCTTCCTTCGCCCGCGCGAACGGGAAGGCCGTGAGGTTGAAGCCGTAATAAGGCGTCGTGCTGCCGCCGAAGACGTTGGCCGGGCCTTCGTACAGCGTGTCGCCGACGCCGATGCTCAGCGGTCGCGGCGCCTGGTTGAGCCGGCACTCGAAAATTTCGGGGTCTTGATTGATAACGCGGATGTGCGGCGGCTCGCGCTCCATGAGTTGCTGCGGAATCGTCTTCACGATCATACTGGCGAGGTAGCCCTGCAGGCCGCTGACGAATCTCTTGAACGGCCCGAACCCGAACCGCTGCTTGAATTGGTTGTAGTCGGCGAGGATTTTCGCATCCCAACCCATGCCCGCGAAATGGAAGAGGCGGTCTTCGGTTTCCAGCAGGTTGAAACTGGTCATCCGCCAGTCGTCGGGGTTGGCCATCTTCGGCAGCGACCGTTTGCCGTTGTCGACGCCCATCATGCCCGCCCAGCCGTTGCCGGTGCCGAGCTTGAGGAAGCCGAGCTTGGGCATGGCCGAGTCGCTCTGCCCGAACTCGCGCAGGGATTTGCGCAACTGATTGATGATTTCGACGAGTGTGCCGTCGCCGCCGCCCAGCACCAGGTGGCTGTAGTTGCGTTTGACGATCTCGCGCACGTAATCCTGCCCCTCGTCCAGCGTTTTGCTCACGTAAAGCTGCGCCTCGGGCACGAAGCGCTTCACGCGCTCGACGATCCGATTGCTGACCTTGCGCGCGTTGGCGTTGAGGATGACCGCAACGTCGCGATCCCAGAATTTGTCCATGATTATCCCTCGGCGACGAACTGACTCAGGAAGCGAAACATAAGCGCTTGTTCTGGAACCGTCAATCGAGAAATTGTCCGAGAGGATCCGGGCGATTTTGAATTTTTACCGCTTTGGAAGAGGGCATGGGAAGGCAGGAAGGCCGCGCGCGGGCAAACTGTTCGCGTGGCGCACGCACAACCAGTCTCCGCCCCGGCCGCAATCTTGTCGAATCGGCGGGGCCGGTGAGCAACGGGCAATAGATCCCAAGTCGAAAGTCGCTGCTACACCGAGCAGCGCACGTATTTTTCGTAGCGCCGTTCGACGTCTTTCCAGTCCACGACGTTCCACCAGGCGCCGACGTATTCGGCGCGGCGGTTCTGATATTTCAGGTAGTACGCGTGCTCCCACACGTCGACGAGCAACAGCGGGATCGCGCCCTGAATGTTCAGGTTCTGGTGGTTCATGAACCCCATCGTGTAGAGGCGGCCGAAGGTCGGATCGTAGACCAGGGCGCCCCAGCCGCTGCCCTCGACGGTCACCGCCGCGTTGGTCAGTTGCTCCTTGAGTTTTTGCACGCTGCCGAAATCGAGTTGGATATGCGCGAGCAACGCGCCTTCCGGCTCCGGTTTCGCCTGCTCCTTGGGCCGCATGTTGTTGAAGAAAATGAGGTGGTTGGCATGGCCGCTGCCGTGGAACGCGAGCTGCCGTTCGGCCAGCGCGATCGACTTGTAGTCGCCGCTCTGCCGCGAATCGCGCAGCGCGATTTCCGCCTTGTTAAGGCCGTCGACGTACCCCTGCTGGTGCTTGGAGTGATGCAGCTTCATGGTCGTCGCGTCGATGAACGGCTCCAAGGCGTCGTAGTCGTAGGGAAGATTCGGCAGGGTGTGTTCGCCGATCTTCACGTTCGTGAAGACCAGGATCCCGCCGCCGGTTCCCGTTCCCGTTTCGATGGGTCGAGCGCTCATGATGTCCGTCTCCTTCTTTTGTTGGCTCGTTCTGTTCTCGATTCCGATCGTTCGTTCGCCAGCTTCGAAAACCTAACCGCGGTCGGGGAGTTGGCAAGTGGGCAGGGGTCAGTGAACAGTGAACAGTGAACAGTGGAGATCTCGCGTCCCGACTCCCGAATCCCGAATTCAGCCTCGTCCTCTGCGGCGCCTCCGTGGCTCCGTGTGAGGCCCGGAAATTCCGCATTCGCCATTCGCCATTCGCCATTCGCCATTCGCCATTCGCCATTCCCCATTCGCCATTCCCGCCCTTGACGCCCACCAGCGGCTGCGGTGAGATGCATCCAAATAACAATCCTTTCGAACGGCGCTACAAAATCGGACCGGCGCGAAGGAGGCGGCAAAATGCGGAACTACGATCGCGTGAATGCGCGGCGGCCGGCGGGCGTCGAGCAGCGGCGCGCGTACATCGTCGGCGGGGGCATTGCGGGCCTCTCGGCCGCGGCCTTCCTGTCCCAGGACGGCGGCATGCCGGCGGAAAATGTGACGATTCTGGAGGCGCTGCCCGTCGCCGGCGGGTCGCTCGACGGCGCGGGCGACCCCGCGCTCGGCTACATCAGCCGCGGCGAGCGCGAGCTGGAGCCGAACATGGAGTGCCTGTGGGCGCTGTGCGCGATGGTCCCGTCGCTCGACGAGCCCGGCCGGACGGTCCTCGACGAAACGCGCGAATCCAACCAGCGCACGCCGATCCACTCGCGCTATCGGCTTACCGAAAAACAGTTCCGCAAACGTGACTGCACGGTGAGCGGCCTGACGCGCCGCGATCGCGACGACTTCATCCGCATGATCCTCACGCCCGAGCCCGAGCTCGAAGACCTCGCGATCGACCAGTGGTTCCAGCCGAGCTTTTACCAAAGCAATTTTTGGCATTACGGCTCGAGCATGCTGGCCTTTCAGCCGTGCCACAGCCTCGTCGAAATGCGCCGCTACATGCTCCGCTTCATGCAGCACCTGCCCGGCGTCGATCACCTGCGAGGCGTGCTGCACACGAAATACAATCAATTCGAATCGCTCGCGTTGCCCCTCATCAAGTGGTTGCAGGACCTTGGCGTCCGGATGGTCCTCAACGCCGAGGTGGCCGATCTCGACATCGACTCCCGCGGCGGCGAGAAGGTCGTCACCGCGATTCGCCTGACGCGCGACGGCGCGGCGGAGACGATCGCGGTCGGCGAGCGCGACCTTGTGCTCGTGACCAACGGCTCGCTGACGCAGAACTCCACCAGCGGCTCGATGACGCGGCCGGCCGTGCGCAACGACGACGCGGCGCATCGCGGGTGTTTCACCTTATGGGAGAAGCTGGCGACGCGGCATCCCGAATTCGGCCGGCCGGCCAAGTTCCTCGGCGACCCCGAGAAAACGCACTTCGTCAGTTGGACGCTGACGCTCGCCGACTACCCCGGACTCGTCGACTACCTCGTGCACACAACGGGCAACGAGCCCGGCTCCGGCGGCGCGGTGACGATGGTCGACTCGGCGTGGTTTCAGACGTTTCACGTGCCGCTGCAGCCGGTGTTCCGCAATCAGCCCGCCAACGTGCAGGTGCTGTGGGGCTACGGGCTGTACGACCGCGCCGTCGGGAACCACATCCGCAAGCCGATGAGCGAATGCACCGGCGAGGAAATCCTCCGCGAATTTCTTCATCACCTCGGCCTGGCGGCGAAGGCGGACGAAATCGCGCCGCACGCCAATTTGATCCCCACCATGTTGCCCTACGTGATGAGCCAATTCATGCCCCGCGCGCGCGGGGATCGGCCCGACGTCATCCCGCCCGGCAGCAAGAACCTCGCTTTTATCGGCCAGTTCGTCGAAATTCCGGGCGACGTGGTTTTCACTGTCGAAACCAGCGTGCGCACGGCGATGGCGGCGGTTTACGGGCTGCTGAACCTCGATAAACCCGTGGTCCCGATTTACGCCGGCCAGTACGACGTGCGCGTGCTCCTCGGCGGCGCCAAAAAAGTTCTTGACATGGCCGCGATCTCGCCGCGCGGCCTGGCGCGGCTTAACCCGCTGCGGCTGCCCGGCCTGGCCCGCGCGCTATGCCAGGCGGTACGCTCGGTTCCAGATGTGGAAGAGCGGGAGATTATGTATTGATGGCGGACCTTGCTGAAGGTTCTTCGATATCCTACACCCAGAAGCCCTTGGCGCGCGAGGCGCGCGGCTCGGTCGGCCAGCCCTACCGGGGCTGGCCGGCGCCCCAATTCACGTGAACTTCCGCTTTCGCGGGAAATAAGCGCCACGTGCTTGAGATACAATATCTACTTCCGCATTCTTGTCACACCTTACCCCGGCCGCTGCCCGGGCGAATCAACAAAAGTCAGTGAACATCCGACGCCAACGCCGCGGCAGTGAACAGTGGTCGGCCGCCCTTTTTCGAACCAGGCCCTCCGAACTCGGAGCCCCGGACCCGAACCCCGAGTCCAGAACCCCGAGTCCCGAGTCCCGGATCGGTTCCGTGGACATCTTCGGTCGCTTGTGAAAACATGCCCCGATCGCAAAAGGCAGACGATGAAAAACATCGCGGAAAACATCAAAAAATTCAAAGATCGGGGGCGGAAGGTCGTCGGCTGCTTTCCGCTATATCCCCCGCTGGAGCTTTTCCACGCCCTGGATCTGACTCCCATTACCCTGTGGGGGCTCCGGGATTTTATCCCCCGGGTTGAACACAGCGATCGGCACATCCAGCCATACGCCTGTTCGGTGGCCCGCCGCCTGCTGGAATTTGTGTTTGCGGAAAGCGGCGCCGCCCTGGACGGACTGTTCATGTACAATGCCTGCGACACCCTGCGCAACCTGCCGGAGATCATCGATTGCGGGCTGGCCGACGTCGGCCGCGCGCTGCCGATTTTCAAAATGCACCTCCCGATGGTCCCGCCGGCGCAGCCGGAATGGCCGGCTTATCTGCGCGAGCGGATCGAGCGGTTGATTCGAGATCTCGAGCAGGCCTACCGCGTGACCTTTTCACCCGAGAAGTTTCGGCAAAGCGTCGCCCTGCACCGTGAAATGAGAGAGCTTGCCAAATCCCTCGAAACCCGTGTGGCGGAAGGATTCCTCAATTATGGCGAGTTCTCGCGAATCACCACGGAAGGTTGGTTCACTTGCGTTGAAGACCAGATCCTGGTTCTTCGGAAAGCCCTCCGGGACGAGGTCGGCGCCGAAAATGCGCTTGCCAGGAAATCGCGGCGCGTGGTCGTCAGCGGCATCCTTCCCCCGCCGCGGCGAATGATCCGCGACCTGGAGAACGCGGGCGTCACGGTCGTCGGAAACGACGTCGCCTCGCAGAATCGTGCGCTGTATTATTCCCCGCCGCTCACGGACAATCCGGTCGATTACTATGTTGATTTTTATCAACGCCATTACCCATGCACCACACTGCTGTATACGGCAGACCGGCGCGTGTTCGCCATTCGGGAACTCGTTTCCGGCGTCCAAGCGCAGGGCGTCGTGTTTGTTGGAGAAAAGTTCTGCGAGTACGAATATTTCGAATTTCCCCATCTGGATCGCGTCTTGAAAAATATGGGCGTGCGAACCCTGTTCCTCGACGTTTCGATCGATGACGATGAACATGCCGCCGCGCAAGCAACCCGAATTGAGACATTTGCCGAATTGCTGGATTCCGCCGGTGCGGGAGGTTTTCATGACCAATGAAGCCACCGTGAAATCCGGCCATCAGAAGAGCGAGGCCGGCAAACGATTAAGCACAATCATGTTCAGCGATTACGTGAATCTGCACCAACGGGCCCGCGACGGCGCCTTTGTGGTCTGGATCGCCATCGTCGTCCCCGCGGAATTGTTCGCCGGCTTTGACAACGTGGTGTATGGCGTGCCGGAAAGCCACGCCGCCATGAGTGCCGGAAAAGGCGTCGGTCCGTTGCAGTGCGAAAAGGCGGAACGGCTCGGCTACTCGCTGGATCTTTGCTCGTATGCGCGGATCGACCTCGGAACCGCGTTCGACGGCGGCAAGGATTCTCCCACGATGGGCCTGCCCAAACCGCACCTGATCGTGTCGAACAACAACAACTGCTCGCTGCTGGTCAAGTGGTTCGACATTTATCATCGGACGTGGAATGTTCCGCACTTCCTTCTGGATGTGCCGTTTTGTTACGAACCGCAGAGCGCCCGCGACCTCGACTATATCGTTGCCCAATACCGCGACCTGATCCGGACCATCGAAACTTTGAGCGGCCAGACGTTTCACATCGAGCGGGTCCGCGAGGCGCTGGAACACACGCGGGACGCCCTGGCAAGCTGGAAACGCTTCCTGAAAACGGCGGCGTCGCGCCCGGCAGGTTTGACCGTCTTCGATTCCTTCGTGCAAATGGCCCCTTTCCTCACTTCACGGGGCACAAAGACCCTGGCCGAACATTACCGCCTGCTGGCCGAGGAGACCGAGGAAAATATCGCAAAAGGCGTCTTCCCCGTGCCCAATGAGCGATATCGGCTGCTTTGGGACAACATTGCCCCGTGGCATCAATTGAGCAAAATGTCATCGCGCCTGGCGTCGCTCGACGCGAACCTGATTGCGGCTTCCTACACCTATTGCATGGGCAGCCTGGAGGGCGAGTTCGATCTATATGCCTATGATGGCGGCGATCCGCTCCGCTATCTGGCGCGGACGCAAAATTTCTCGATCTGCCCGCATGGGATGACGCTGCGTTTCCAGGCCATGCGCCGCGCCATCGACGCCCTGGGCATCGACGGCGTGATTTTCGCCAGCAACCGAAGCTGCAAAGTATATTCGGTCATGCAGATGGACCTGTTGAAGCGCGTAACTTCCGAGCTCGGCATTCCCGCCGTGATGATCGACGTCGATCATGCGGACGTGCGCAAATACAGCGAAGAGCAAGCTTTTACGCGCATCGAGGCGTTATTGGAGTTGATCGAAGCCCGGCGGAAAGAGCCGAAGAGCTTGCCCGGCCGCCCGGCTTGAATTATCGTCGGCGCATTCAAACGGAGTTTGAGCCATGCCTGTCAAAACCGAGTGGATTCGCTATGGCGAGCACCTGGGCTATTTGGCCCGGCCCGACCGGGCAGCGGGGCCGCTTCCCGCGGTGATCGTGATCCAGGAGATTTGGGGAGTCGACGTGCACATCGAGGACGTCACACGGCGAATTGCGGCCGCCGGGTACGCCGCGCTCGCGCCCGATCTTTTTGCCGCCGACGGCGTCCGGCCTCCCGCGCTTTCGGCCGAGCGGATCGCCGTGCTCCAGGCCTTTATGAGCGCCCTGCCGCCGGGCGCCTGGGCCAACCCGGCCGTGTTCGACGCCGAACTGGCGAAACAGCCCGAGCCCGGCCGAACGCAGATTGGCGAGACTCGCAAAACTCTCTTTTCTAACTTGGAACGCCGCGAGCGGTTCGTGGCGCCTCTGACCGCGGCGGCGCAACACCTGCGCCGAGAACGAGACCTCGCCCAAGCGCAAAAAGTGGCTTGCGTCGGCTTCTGCATGGGCGGCGGACTTTCGGCGCTGCTCGCCTGCGAGAACCCGGAGCTGGCGGGCGCGGCCGTCTACTACGGCGCCTCGCCGCCCGCGGAGCAAATCCCGCGGATCGCCTGCCCGATCGTCGGTTTCTACGGCGGGCTCGACGAGCGGGTCAACAGCGGCGTGCCCGCGTTCGCCGAGGCGATGAGGGCCGCAGGGAAAAGCTTCGAATACTGGACCTATGAAGGGGCCCTGCACGGCTTCTTCAACGACACGCGCCCGAGCTACAACGTGAAAGCAGCCCGCGATTCCTTTGCCCGCTTTCTGGAGTTCCTGCGGCGGACCATCGGCACGTGAGCGGCGCGACGACTGACCCGGACGGCCGCCGCGCCGCCCGCCGCGCCGCCTTCGCGATCGCCCCGGGCGTTTTGTTCGCCGGCGTCGCGGGCGGCATTGCCTTTCCCATCCTGCCGATCGTGGGCCTGCACGCGGGCCTGCCGTTGCCGTTCATCGGGCTGATCCTGGCCGCGAACCGGATCGCGCGCATCTTCGCCAGCCCGGCCGTCGGCGTCCTGTGCGACCGGCTGGGCGGGCGGCTGATGCTGCTCGGCGGGCTCGTCGTCCAGATCGCGGTCATGGCGCTTTATTGGGCCGGCATCGCCTTCGATCGCCCCGGCATCTTTTTCCTGTTCGGGCGGCTGCTGCACGGCCCCGGCTCGGCCGGAATATTCGTCGCCGCCCAGGTGCTGGCGCTGCAGGCGGGCGGCCGCTTGCACGGCGGCATGACCGCGGGCATCGTGCGCGCCTCGCTCTCGGCGGGGATGCCCGTGGGGATGGTCGTGGGCGGCCTGCTCAGCGCGCGCTTCGGGGACCAGGCGACCTTCGCCGCGGCGATGGCGGCCGTGGCGGTCGCCGCCGTGGTCGCGTGGCTGCGCGTGCCGGACCTGCGCACGGCCGGCGCCGGGCAAGCGTCGATGCGCGCCCGGCTGCAGGTCATGGCCCAGCCGCGCGTGCTCGCCCTCGGGACCCTCAATTTCGCCACCTTTTTTTCGGCGCAAGGCACGGTGCTGACGACGCTGGTCCTGCTCATCGCCGCGCGCCATCTGACGCTCGACAGTCTGAGCGACAAGACCATGGCCTCGCTCAGCATGGGCGTGCTGGTGGTGTTCTCGGCGGGCGCCAGCGTGATCGCCGGGCGGCTGGGCGACCGCTGGCGCGCGCACACCGGCTTTGGCCTCGGCGGCATGGCGATCCTGATCGCGGGGCTCGTCGCCATGATCTGGGCCGACTCGCCGGCCGCGTTATTCGCCGCGACCGGCCTGGTCGGCTGCGGCATGGGAACGATGAACCCGTCGCTGGTGGCGCTGGTGGGCCTTTTCGTCAAGGCCGAACTGCGCGGCAGCGCGGTCGGCGCAGTGCAACTCCTGGGCGACATCGGCGGGTCGCTCGGCCCGGTGGTCGGCGCCACGCTGCTCATGCGTTCGACCGGGGCGCCGTTTGCCGTCAGCGCCGTGGTGGTGGCGCTGGCGCTATTGATCGGTCCGTGGCTGGTCCGCGCGGAGCGAGCGTCGCGGGCCGGCGCCGAATTGGAAACGATCGCGGAATCCCGGGGTGAACCATGACCGCGCCGCGCGATTGTCTGGTCATGGCCAAGCCGGCCGGGCCGCGGTGCAACCTGCGTTGCGAGTATTGCTACTACCTCGGCAAGGCCGAACTTTTTCCGGCGGGCGAGCCGTGGCGCATGTCCGAGGAGCTGCTCGAGCGGTACATCGCCGAGCGTCTCGCCGCCGCGCCGGGCCCGGCCGTGCACTTCGAGTGGCACGGCGGCGAGCCGACGCTACTCGGGCTCGATTATTTCCGCCGCATTGTGGAGCTGCAGCGGCGGCATGCGTCGCCCGGCCTCAAAATCGCGAACGGCCTGCAGACCAACGGCGTGCTCCTCGACGAAGCGTGGGCGGATTTCCTCGCGGCCGAGCGCTTCTCGGTGGGGCTGAGCCTCGACGGACCGGCCGACCTTCACGACGTCTACCGGCGCGCGGCCGATGGGCAGCCGACTCATGCCGACGTCGTGCGGGCTTTCGCCCTGCTGTCGCGGCGCGGCGTCCATGTCGATGTGCTCTGCGTCGTGCACGCGGCGAACGCGGCGGAACCGCTCCGGGTCTATCAATTTTTTCGGGAACTCGGGGTCAGGCATCTCCAGTTCCTGCCCCTCGTCGAACGCTGCGCCGGCGCCCCGGGCATCGTGACCCCGCGGACGGCCCGCCCGGAGGCGCTGGGGGAATTCCTGTGCGCCGTCTTCGACCGCTGGATCGCGCGCGACCTGGGCCGCGTCGTGATTCAGTTCTTCGACGAGGCGCTCCGGCCGGCGCTGGGGCTGCCGCACGCGCTGTGCATTTTCCGCGAGACGTGCGGCGAGGCCATCGTGCTGGAGCATGACGGCGGGCTCTACGCGTGCGACCATTTCGTCGATCCTGCTCATCGGCTGGGCAACCTGCGCGACCGGCCGCTCGCCGAGCTCACGGCCGATCCCGCGCTGGTCGCGTTCGGCGAGGCGAAGCGCGACCGCCTGCCGCGCCGGTGCCGCCGCTGCGACGTGCTCGCCTGGTGCAACGGCGGCTGCCCCAAGGACCGCATCGTGACGCAGGGGCCGGGTGAAGGCGCGTTGTCGTTCCTTTGTCCGGCTTACCGGCGGTTCTTCCGGCACTGTCGGCCGGTCATGGCGCGGCTGTCTGCGCACTGGCGCGCCGGGCTGCCGCTCGGCGATTTCGTCGCCTTTCCAGAGGCCGCTCGGCGGCCGAATGAGCAAGCTAAACACAGCGGGCGCCGAGGGAAGACGCAGAGAGCTTAGCGCGGCAAAGCCGCACCAGATTTCGGATTGCGGATTGCGGATTGCGGACCGAGCCGGCGCGGGGCCCGCGTGGTTTTCTCGCGCCCGGTTGGCGAACGGGCATGGCGCCGAAAATCCGATGAGTCCCATTGGCCCCATAAGTCCCATTAATCCCAGGCGCAACAACGGTGCAGCGAAAATCTTGGCGCAGGTCCATTTGCCGCCCGTTTTGTGCAGCGCGAATCCGCCAGCAATTTGACCTGAATACACCGCCGCGGACGCCCGACAACGTCTTCGTCGCGCCGCTGTTCATGCCCGACCACGAGAAGCCGTCATAGCGCAGAATCACGCCGCCGGCGCCCACCGCGAGCACATCGGAGAAAGAACTGCCCCAAACGCCCGACAACATCTCGGCCGTCCCGCTCGCCATCGCCGACCACGTGGTGTCGTCGTCATCATCGGGAGATTGGTCATCATTGTCATTGTCGTCATTGTTGTCGTCGTTGTCGTCGTTGTCGTCGTCGTTGTCGTCGTCGTTATCGTTGTCATTATCATCGTCATTGTCGTCGTCATCGTCCGGCGATTGGTCATCGTTGTCGCCATCGTCGTTCGGGCTGGCGTCATCGTCGTCATCCGCCGGGCTGGCGTCGTTGTCGTCGTCATCCGCCGGCGGCGAGGCGTCATCGTCGATGGCGGTCTTGCTGGTCGACGACCCGCCGGCGCATGCGGCGAGCAGCGCGGCGAGGAAAAGAATCGCGGCCAACCGGATCGCCAGCAAAACACGCCGCTTGCACATCGTTCGCTCCCGCGCCGTGGTCATCTCGGCGGGCCGTGAACGGCTGCATTTCATGGCGTTGCCTCCGAACATGAGCCCGTCCCGGCTTCAAAACATCTGGGATAATCGGTTGCTGTTTCCAGAGATACGCGCCCCAGTTGACAGAGTCAACGTGAAACAAGCGCAGCGTTGGCGCATCTGTTCGCGGCGGCCGGCGCTTGCGGCCGACACAGCGGGATTCGGGATTCGGGCAATCGACAGATTACGTAGTGCTTGAGTCCGAAAGTTCGGTGATGTATTACGCAGCGGCGACTTTGGCGGCGGCGGCGAGCGGGATCGCCAGTTTCGCCAAGACTTTGTTCATATCGGCTCGGCCCGGGTGAATTTCCATTCAAAGGGTTTGGCGACGAATTCATAGTGGCGTTCGAACGCCGACAGTTGGCGTTCTAGATCGGCCAGGGCGGGGAAGTCATTGGGCGTCAAAACCTTTCGTTGGACGATGGAGAAATAGACCTCGACTTGGTTCAGCCAACTGTCGTGCACCGGCGTGTGAACCGGGACGATCGTTGGCCACCGTTCCGGCAGACGAAGATCCGACCGTTGGCCGCGGTGCGCCGAGCCGTTGTCCATGATCCAGAACACGCGTTCGGCCGAGCGATAGGGCTTCTGGTCTATCACTTGCTCGACCAACCGCTGAAACGGCGCGACGCCGCCCCGGCGTTCGCATCGGCCAAAGATTTTCGCGCGGCGGACGTCCCACGCCGCGAAATAGGTCCACGCCCCCATTTGATGGTGCTCGTGCTCCACGCGCATCGCCTCCCCGGCGGCGGGCGGCCGCGTGGCGTGCAGACGACGCTGGGCTTGAATGCGGGTCCTCTCGTCGGTGCACAGCACGGAATCCTTGTCGGTCAAGGGTTGCCTTCCCAGATCCCGGCGAAGAGATCCAGCACGTGCCCGGCCTTCGCCGCGAACTGCGGATCCCGCGGGAAGATCCAGCTTCGATGACGCCAAGGCCGGATCGCATCCTCCGTCAGCCATCGCCAAATCGTGGTGTCGCCGACGGCCGCCACCAAGCCGCGGCGGATCGCTTCTCGGCGAATTTCGGGAAACCTGAGTTGGGACAGCGGCAGGCGATGCTCGTGCGGCAGTTCGCAGGCCAGCGCCTTAACGGCCACGATGACGTCCGGGGGGGGAAATGGCCGGACGACCGCGACGCGGGGCTTCCTCCAGCCCGGCCAAACCCGCCGTAAAAAAGCGTTTCCGCCACTTGCTGACGATTTGCCGCGGCGTGTCCAGCCGCGACGCGATTTGATCGTTCTCTAGCCCTTGCGCGGCGTACAGGATGATCTTCGCACGGATCACTTCGCGATACGATGACGTATATTTTCTGGCCGTGGATTCCAGAACAGCGCGAGTGCTGGGGTCCAGAGCGATCACATATTGGCTTTTTCTCGGCATAACCGCCTCCTTTGTTGGACGCAATTATGAGCCGCAACTCGTCGCACGTCAATAATATTACGTAATCGTATTTAATGATTGCACTACTAAGCCCTCTGTGCCTTCCCCTGTGCCTGCGGTGTTTAGATTCCCATATTCCCGAACCTACGAAAGCCGCACCAGCGTCTCCTGGCGGAAGCGATGCTCCGGGTCGTTGCGCACCAACTCGGCGGCCAGCGCCCGTCCGTAGCGTTCGAGAATCGCCAGCACCGGCGGCGCGTCCGTCTTGCCCAGCGCCGAACGCAGCCAGCGGGCGAGGTCGCGCCGCTTCGCCGCCGGCAGGTCGGCCCGGCCGCGGGCGACGGTCATGAGCGGCGCGAGCGTCGTCAGGTCGGCCCCGGCCAGCGGTTCGGGCGACGGTTCCCGGCCCAGCAGATCGCGGCCGAGAAACGTATTGAACAGCACGCGGTAGCTGAGCTCGACGGGGTCCGCGATGTTGCAGCCGGCCAGATCCAGGCCGCGGATTTTTTCCGGCGTAAAGCCGAAGCGGCCGCCCATCAAGTCGACGAACCGCTCGGCGATCTCGACTACCCGGCGCGTCTCGAGCACCTGCGCCATTTCGGTCCAGAGTTGGTCGACGCCGTCCGCCCGGCGCGTCGGTTCCGCCGCGAGCAGGCCGGCAAGTGCGTCGCCCTCGGGGCCGTCGAGCAGCAGCTTGTTCGGGCTCCGTCCGTCGACGGCCAATCGGGGCAGCAGCTTGTGCACGCGCCGCGCTTCGTTCATCACCAGCGTGCGTCCGATCTTATGGATGTCGATGACGCGGCTCTCGACCAACTGCGCCGCGGCCTTGACCGGATCATCGCCGACCAGGTGCTCCAGCCCGATGCTGATGTAACCGTCGGTGCGCGCGACCAGGCGGCTGACGCGGTCGAGTTCCAGGAACGGTGTCTTTTCGGCAACGGTGGCCATGTTGGCCAGACCCATGATTTCGACGGCGACGTCGTCGCGGCCGTCGAACGGCAGGGCGAGCGCCCGCCGCAGCAGCGAATCGCGATGCTCGTACTTGACCAGGTACCGCGAGCCGCTGATCCGCGCCCCCGGTTCCTTGGATTTCTGCAACGGCGCGGTCTTGCGGCCGGGCTGAAACCGTTCGAGATCCACCGTCACGAGGATTTCCAGCGATTGGTAATAATCCGGGAAGCCGCGGCTTTCCAGGCGCTTGACGCGGTCCTCGTACGCGGCCTCCTCGGTTTCCGTGCCGGTTTCCCAATGGATCGCTTCCAGCAGGTTGAGAAAGAAATCCACGTCCAGTTGCGCGATACGGGCGAACAGGCCGTTGATCAGCTTGCTGATTTCCACGCTGCAGGTGTACTCGATCAAGTGGCGGTTGTCGGGCGTGACGAACGTGACGCCGTCGATGTCGAATTCGTCGTTGCGGTCGTCGAGGATGTGGATGGTCAGGTGCGCGCCGAAAAACGCGACCAGCAGCGCCAGGTCCATCTCCTGGACGTCGCGAATAAACGCGTCGTCGTCGAGTTCGTTGAGCAGCAGGAACCAGGTCCGCGCCTTGGCCAGGTCAAGGCGGTCGCGGTCCCAACAATCGATGTCGATGAACCCCTGCACCTGCTCGGTGGAGGCCATTTCCAGCAGTTCGAGCGCGTCCTGCGTGCCGATTTCCTGCAACATCAAGTACAGGCTCTCGGTCGGAATCAGCGCGACAATCTCCGCCGGTTGCGGATGCTCGAGCAGCAGCTTGTACGCGTCGGGCGCGCTCAGACCGGCCAAGAGCCCCACGCCGTCCTCCGGCGCCGCCGCCGCCATCGCCCCGGCCAACTCGTTCGTTTGCACTTTGTCGGTCATCGTCGCCCTTTCGTTCGCTCGTTGATTGTAGTGCCGCACCGGCAGGCGGGCAATGAAGAAAGAGGCTGGGAGGCCGAGAGGCTGGGCGGCCGGCAGTCGGCTTCGTGGGGGCGAACCTCGTGTTCGCCCGGCCGACTCTGCGTGACCCCTGGCGGGGAAAAAACACCCCTCGGGAAAATGATTTCGTCGATCGCGTTGATCCTCCTCCGAAAGGACCCCCGGTTGTCAAGATATATTTTCGCCCTGCCCTCAAGAAAGGACCCACGCTTACCCTCCGGACGACTCACTCGCGAATAGTACAGTCGGCGCCCGATCCCGGATCTCTGTCAGGGAACTCGTTGCCGGGCGACGGCTCAAGGATCAACGGCGCCCCGCCACGGGCGTCGTTCTCCGGGCGCCGTCACGCCGCTGCGGCGGCGCGCCGGACCAATCGATTCACCACAAAATCCTCCCGGCGGACGGCCATCGCCCGGACCGCCGCGGCCAGTTTGCGTCCCAACATCATCTTCGCCTCGTTAGCGAGTGCACCGGCGGCCTGCGGTTGTCCGGCTTGAGCAAGCCGCAGACCAGCCACGGCCAGTTGCACCCGGCCTCCACCGCCGCCACGATCCGACCGGGGCAACGTTGCCGCGCCACGTCCAGCGCCTCCCAGGCGTTCGGCGCGTTCGCGCTGCGCCCGACTTCCCCGGACGAGGCGACGCCGTACAACCACGAGGACGCCGCGTGCAAATCAATCCGCCGATACGTTGCAATCTTCCTCGGACCGGCCTCCCTTTTGGTGCCACGGGGTTGTACCCCATTTATGCCGACCGTTTCGGCGGCCGAGCATCTACGACCGGGAGTCGGTTTTTTCCATGATCAGTCAAAAGAATCGAATCAAATAAATCAGCTCAATGCCGGCGGACGAAATCGAGGCTGTCTTGCGGCTTGAGGAACGTGTCTTTGGTGGGTATCGGCTGCTGCGGGTCGACCTTCACCGGCTCGCCGAAACGGATCAGATCCAGCACCCATAGCGCGTAGAGCGTCTGGTAGAAACGCAGCAACTCCATGCCGGCGCGGGTGCGCACCTGCGCCGCGGTCGTGTGGCCGTCGGCCGCATTCAGCAGGCGCCGGGCCGGCACGGTCAGTTCGCCCGTGTGCGGCGTCGTCGGAATCAGCGGCCGGCGCAGGCGTTCGCGTTTCGAGAAAATCATCTCCAGCCGTTCGCGATCGTAGTGCTGGCCGATGCCGGCGAAGATCACGTCGCGCAGCGGAATTGCGGTGTGCACCTGGATCTCGCCCGGCTCGGTCGCCGCCTCGTACTGCCAGCAGGCGTCGTACCAGCGCCACGAAAAAACGGCGGTCAGCTTCTGCATCGCCTGGTCGCGCAGTTGCTGCTCCAGTTCGGCCGGCGTCAGATACCCGTGTTCGCAAAGCCACTCGCCGAGCCGTTTGCCGGCGGCGATCTGCTGCTGCGCTTCGGCGATGATGTAGCGGCTGACGCGCCCTTGGACGATCAGCATCTGGCCCAGCGACATGTCGGAGATGAACGAACTGGAAAGGCCGTTCACCGTCTCGCCGCTCACCCAGACGCGCAACCACTGGCTGCGCCGCTCGACGCACACGCGGCCGGCGCCCCGCCGGCCCGCCAGCACGAGCACGCGCGCAAACGGCAGGGCGCTGATCGCGCCGCTGTCCGCCAGCGCCGGGGCCGGGTCGATTTCGATTTCGTCTTTCGGCGCGGCGTCGCTGATCTCGACGCCCACCCACTGCGTGACCGCGCCCGCGAGCCGGTCCTCATCGAGCGGCTTATGCAGCCAATCCTGCGGGCCGGCGCTCGCCAGATGGGCGCGATAGTGCTCGGCCTGCAAGGTCGTGGCAAGCATCAACACGGGAATTTTCGCCGTGCGGCGGGCGCCGCGCAGTTGGTGGACCAGTTCCAGCCCGGAGCCGTCGTTGAGATAAAAGTCGACGAGCAGCAGCGCCGGCGGCCGGCGATTGATGATGCTCAGCGCCTGCGCCATGCTGCCCGCGGGCTCGGCCCGAAAGCGCAGTTTGCGCAGCATGCGGCACAGTTCCTGCGCGGTTTGGCCGTCGCCGGAGACGCACAGCACCCCCTCGGGCGCCGGGAAGTTATGCCGATATGAGCGTTGCGCCGTCATACTGAATTACTTTAACCACTCCGTTGCGCAAAACCACCGCGCCGCGCGGCCGCGTCAGGGTGTTTTTGCGCGCAACAGGTCTCGCAAAATGCCTGTCAGATTACTGGCATCCGCGTTTTCGATGTTCCGGATGAGAACCACCGGGTCTTCCGCGGCGTCGACGCGTTCCGCCAGTTTGCCCGCGGTCGCGACGTCCCGCCGGTCGCCCTCCAACACCACGGCGTTGCTGCGCGGCTCGGGAATCGCCGTCAGCCCGCCCGCCGTTTGCCGCGGCTGAAACCGGCCGCCCTCGTAGAAACTTGTCGCAAAAATGCGCGCCAGCATCTCCGCGACGGCCGTCGCGTTGGCCCGTTTGAGCCGTACGACCTGCGTTTCGTCGCGTTGGCCCGGGGCGTCGAGTTTTTTCAGCGTCAGCCGCACCCGTTCGATGTTCGCCGCCGTGGCGACGACCAGCAACCGGCCCTGCGCGGGCAGCGGCACGACCTGCCCTTCCTTGCCGACCAGCGGCGTGATTTGCGACGCGATTTGCATGGGATCGGTGTTGTTGAGCTCGAAAACGGCCGTCACAAGGCTCTCGTCGACGGGTTTGGTCACGGATGGGCCGAGCACCACGGGGCCGTCCTGGCTCGCCAGTTCCTGCCGGCTGACGACCCGCGCCACCTGCCCGTGCAGCACCACGCCCCAGCCGGTTTTCGCCAGCGCCGACAGATATAGCCGCCACAAGTCGTCGGCGGTCAGGTTCCGCTTCGCGGCTTCGAAATGCACGGCGCCGTGGAATTCCGCGCCGTAAAGAATCGTGCGGCCGGTGGCTGTCGCGACCAGCGCGGTGAGGTCTTTGAGGTCGAGATCGCCCGAGTCGACGGTCCAGGTTTGTTTGGCCTCGGCGGCGACGGCCAGGCACAGGAAAACGACGAGCAACCCGACAAGCCGCCCGGCGAACACGCGTGGTTTTTCAAAGCCCATATTGCCGAATGCCCCTGACTCCCCCGCCCGCCGGCCTCGGCTGGCCGCGAGCGCCGGCAGTATACCAGAAAACGCTTAATTTGCCAGATTTTTCCGCGCCGGCGGCGATGGTTTTCCGAACACGGCGGTCGTCAGTATTCGCAGGTCAGCCACGCCTTCAGTTTGGTTTTTTCGTCGTCAGTGGGTCGCGGCGGCTCCGGCGGCATTTGGCTTTCGCGGATGACCCATTTCACGATGTCGGATTTCGCTTTTTTGACGCCGGCGGCGGTGTCGAAATTCACCTTGTCCGGCGCGCCGTTGCGGTCGGCGGCGGCCTTGGCGGAGTCGTGGCACGCGACGCAGTATTTTTGCATGAACGCCCTGCCGAAGTTGTCGTAGGTCAAGTCGCACGTCTTGTCGGCCGCGAAAACCATCTGCCAGGCCGCCGCCGCGACCCACAACGCCGCCATCGCGCCGAAAAAGATTGCCCGTCGCATGTGTGGCTCCTTGATTCGCTAAGGGAAAAGCGAGATGGCGTCGCGTGCTTCGACGCGCACGGCGCCATCCGCCATCACGTTTTGCACGAATGTTCGCTGCACGCGGCCGACCGCCCAGCGCCCGGCCGCCGTCCGGCCGATGTCGATCTTCACCGCAATGCCGTACGAATAAGCCGCGAAACGCGCGCCAAAAAAACAGAAATCGCCGAGGGAATAGGCGAGCAGGCGGGCCGGCGCATCGCCGTCTTCTGCAATCGCCGTGACCGGTTGCGGCGTGTGCGAATGGTGCCCGATGACGGCGTCGAATTTCGCCAGCAGCTCGCGCCCGGCGGCGACCGTCTCGGGGCGCGGATAACACTCCAACTCGTAACCCCAATGCGGAAAGAAAACGCGCAAGGCGTCCGCCCGCGACTCAGCGGCGTTCACCGCGTCCCAATGCGATATCGCCGGGCAAGGGCGGTTGCTCCACCGCGTCGCCGACGAGACGAACAACTCCGGCGCCACGCGAACTCCTGGCGCGTCGGCGGTCCCAAACACGCGGAAGCCGGCCGCTCGTATCGTCGCCAGCGACTGGACGAAGGCTTCCGGCCCGAAGTCGCCGCCGTGATTGTTGGCGACGGAAAGCCACGTTTTCTCCGGCGGAAACAGGTCGCCGAGCGCGCGCAGGATATCGTCGTCGTGCGCCTGGTCGAAAGGCGCCCGCCGCGGCGCGCCGGTCACCGTGCCCTCGAAATTCCCGATCAGGGCGTCGCAATCGCGCACAAAGTCGGCGAGTTCGGCGGCAACGAGCAGGCGGCGGCCGCGCAGTCCCATGATGTCGCCGATGAACGCGGCCCGAAAACGCGGCGCGATGTCGTTCAAAACGACGTCGTCCGGCAGAAATCCTACGCCGGCCGGGTTGCGCCGGCTCGGGCCGACGAGGTTGCGCCACAGCCAGCCGAGCGTTTCGCGCGCGTTGTACGGCGTGGGGAGGTTCTGAATCAAAGATGCCCCCTTGAAGACGGATTATGGACGAAAGTGGTCTTTTTATCCACAGATTGCACAGATAACACAGAAAAAAATGACCGGGTGTTTTAGATTCTTACATAAAATAATCTGCGAAATCTGTGCAATCTGTGGATGCCTTCGTTGCTCCCTCCCATTCCAATCCCTCGCTTCCATGTTATAGTCCCTCCGTGGATTCCCTTTACGCCATCGCGTCGTTATTCGCCGGCCCGGGCATTGGCAACACCGCGTCGCGCGCGGCGCTCGGCCTCTGGCGCGCGGGCCTGCTGCACAAGCTGGTCGCGCTCGGCCACAATCCGACCGACATCGCCGAGGACCGCATCGTCGACGTCTGGTTCCCGCCGCGCGGCGCCCTGCGTTTCCTGAGCGACAAACCGTTCTATTGGCTGAAAAACCGCCGCTTCGACAGGGTCTGCCGTCGCCATGCCGATGGCGACTTCGACGTCGTGCACCTTTGGAACAACCAAGCGTCGCGCACGGCGGCCGAGGTCAAGGCGCGCGGCCAGAAGCTGATCATTGAGCGCGCCAACTTCCATATCCGCCCGCAATCGCGGCTGCTCACTGAGGCCTACGAGCGCTTCGGCATTCATTATCAGCCGACCTACCAGGAAACGATCGACCGCTGCGCGCACGAGTACGAACTGGCCGACCTCGTGCTGACGCCCAGCCGCGCCAGCCGCGCGAGTTTCGTCGGCGAAAACGCCGACCTGGGCAAGGTCATCCGCTGCCCGTTTGGCGCCGACCTCGCCCGTTTCGCGCGGCGCGAAAAGCCGCCCGCGCAATTCCGCGCGATCTTCGTCGGCCAACTGGGCGTGCGCAAAGGCATTTTGACGCTCTTGGAAGCGTGGAAGCGGGCCGCGCTCGACGGCGAATTGTGGCTGGTGGGCGGGCCGGAAGAAGCGATCGGCGCGCAACTCGCCCCGTGGCGCACGCGGCCCGACGTGAAATTCATGGGCTTTCGCCGCGATGTGCCGGAACTAATGCGCGCGTCGTCGGTGTTTGTCTTCCCGAGCCTCGAAGAAGGCAGCGCGCTCGTCTCGTACGAGGCCATGGCTTGCGGTCTGCCGCTCATTCTCACCGACGAAACCGGCAGCGTCGCACGCGACGGCGTCGAAGCGCTGATTATCAAGCCGAACGACGTCGACGGCCTCGCCGCCGCCCTGGCCGCCCTGGCCGCCGACCCCGACCGCGCCGAGCGCATGGGCGTGGCCGCGCGCCGGCGCGTCGAGCAATTCCCGTGGACCGACTACGGCGATCGCATCGCGCTCATACACCGACTGCTGGCCGAAGGGCGATCCGGCCCGGAGATTCAGCACGCGCTGGAAGCGCAATGGCCGGCGATGGCGGAAAAAAATATGGGTTGAAGCTCACGCGGAGATGCGGAGGTCGCGGAGCAAAACAAGACGGCCCGGCAAGTCCTCCGCGCTCTCCGAGTCTCCGCGTGACGCCTTGGCCCGGAAAAAACAAACATCGCGCTGCGCAATCAAAAGGCTTTCTCAGCGATTTTCTCTAACCCAACTTCGCCAGTTAGGAAAAAAATGAGGGCTGATTTCGCCTGC
>CAZHPN010000087.1:0-23055 GCA_964534375.1 uncultured bacterium
CATCGGCGCGGGCAGGGGACCACCGGCCGCCTGCTGCGAGCGATCGCCGCCGCGTGTTTCGCTCCCGCCGCATCGCCCGTGGGCGCGGGCCCGGCGGCGACGTTTGCGCGGCCCGGTTTCGCCGGCACGCTCGGCGCGATCCACCACGCCGACGGCCACATTTGCGCGCGGTGCAATCGGCTGCGGCTCACCGCCGACGGCCGGCTTAAATCGTGCTTGTTCTCGGGCGACGCCGAAGATGTTTTTCCGTTGCTGCGCGGCGGCGCGCCCGACGCCGCCTTGCGCGAAGCCATCGCGCGGGCCTGCGCCGCCAAGCCGCGCGGCGCCGACGAACCGCGCGCACCCGAAATGCGCGGGATGCGCGAGATCGGAGGATGACGTGGCCCGGTTGACGAAAAAGAGCGAAGGCGACCGCGCGCAAATGGTCGATGTCTCCGGCAAGCAGCCAACGCTGCGCGAGGCCGTCGCGCAGGCCGAGGTGACGCTGAACGCGCGCACGCTCGCGGCGACGCTGACCGGCGGGATCGCCAAGGGCGACCCGTACGCCGCGGCGCGGATCGCCGGCATCATGGCGGCGAAGCGCACGCCGGAGTTGATTCCGCTTTGCCATCCGCTGCCGCTCGCGTCGGTGGCCATCGACTACGACATCGGCACGGCGCGGAACCCGGTTGTGCGCATCACCGCGCGCGTGCGGGCGTTCGCGCCGACGGGCGTCGAGATGGAGGCGCTGACGGCCTCGACCGTCGCCGCCTTGACCATCTACGACATGTGCAAGCCGTTGATGAAGGACATCTCGATCGGCAATATCCATTTGCTCGAAAAGACGGGAGGCAAGTCTGGCGACTATCATCGCCAATCCCGCGGGTAGGCTGCGGTCGGTCAACGTCAGCCGCGCCAAGGGCGAGCGCAAGACCCCCGTCGCGCGCGCCGTCTGCCGCGCCGACTACGGCATCGAGGGCGACGCCCACGCCGGCGCGTGGCCACGGCAAATCAGCCTGCTGGCCGAGGAAAGCGTCGCGAAAATCCGCGCGCGCGGTCTCGCGGTCGGGCCGGGCGACTTCGCCGAAAACCTGACGACCAGCGGCATCGATCTGCCGTCGTTGCCGCTCGGCGCGCGGCTGGCGATCGGCGCGGTGCGGCTGGAAGTGACGCAGATCGGCAAGGAATGCCATTTGCGCTGCGCGATCTACGAACAGGCCGGTGATTGCGTGATGCCGCGCGAAGGGATTTTCACCCGCGTGCTGCGCGGCGGCGAACTCGCGCCGGGCGCGGCGATCGAGGTGGTGCGTGACGAATGAAATGAAAGGCGCGTTCGCGGTCCTTACCGTCAGCGACAAAGGGTCGTGCGGCGAGCGCGAGGACACCAGCGGCCCGTATTTGTGCGAGGCGTTGCGGGCGCTCGGGCTGACGCAAGCGGCGTACGAAATTGTGGCCGACGACCGCGATTTCATCCGGCAGTGGCTGCTTTATTTTTGCGACGTAGCGCATGTGGCGCTCGTGCTGACGACCGGCGGCACGGGCTTTGCGCCGCGCGATATGACGCCCGAGGCGACGCTCGCCGTGATCGAACGGCCGGCGCCGGGCCTGGTCGAGGCGATGCGCGCCCGCAGCCTGGCGATCACGCCGCACGCCATGCTCTCGCGCGCCGCAGCAGGGATCCGCGGACGCACGCTGATCGTCAATCTGCCCGGCAGCCGCAAGGCGGTCGCGGAATGCCTGGACGTCTTGCGGCCGGCCCTGCCGCACGCGTTGGAGCTGCTCGCCGGCGCCGCCGGCGATTGCGGCGGGATGAGAGGGGAATCTTGAACACAGAGGACAAAGAGGAAGGACACAGCGACCACAGAGGAGTAGTTGGATTGGCGGACAAAGACCCTGTCAAATAGCCCGGACGCTGTGGATTTTGCACGTCAGCGTCACTTGTTGACCGAGGTCGAGGCCGAGTTCGCGGTATGAGGCGAGAGACAGCCGAGCGAGCAGCGGCAGGCCGGCGTCGACGGTCAGCGTCACCGACTCGCCGCGCAAATCCGCGCGCACCACGGCTCCGGACAGATGATTTCGCGCGCTGGAGTCGAACGGCGTGCGCGAAACAATCAACGCTTCGGGCGGCACGATGATTTTCGCCGGGCCCGGCGCGCCGGCCGCCATTTGCAGCCGGACGCCGCCGGGCAGCCGCGCGATCGTGCGGCCGTCCTCGACCGCGATTTCGGCGGCGAAGACGTTCTCCGGCGTGAAGTCGATCACCGCGCCGTCGTGCAGCGAAATCACGCGATGAGCGAGGCGGTACGCCTGGTCGAGATCGTGCGTCGTGAACACCACTGCGCAGCCGCATTCGGCGTTGACCTGCAACACGAGGTCTTCGAGGGCGCGGCGATACGCCGAGTCGACATTGCCGGTCAGTTCGTCCAGCAGCAGCGCTTCCGGATCGGCGGCCATGGCCATTGCCAGCGCGGCGCGTTTTTTTTCGCCGCCGGAAATCTCACGGCCGTTGCGCCGTTCCAGCGGGGTCAGGCCGACAAACGCCAGCGCCCGCCGCGCGCGCGCCGCCGCTTCGGCGCGCGACGCGCCGCGGACCCGTGGGCCGAATGCGGCGTTGTGCAGCAGGTCGCGGCGGAAGAGGTACGGCTCTTGGAAAACGACGCCGAATCGCCGGCGCAACGCGAGCGCGGCGCGCGTTCCCGCGGCGGCCGTCTGGCCGAAAAAGCGGACTGCGCCGCGTTGCGGAAAGGCGAGGAACGCGAGCAGTTCCAGCAGCGTCGTCTTGCCGGCGCCGTTCTGGCCGACGATCGCATGAATCTTGCCCGCGGCGATCGTCAGGGCAGGAATGCGCAACGTGAAGCCCGCGGGTCGCGCAAATTCCACGTCGTCGAGGCGCCACGCCGCCTCGCGTCCGGGGACCGGCGGCGCCGCGTTCACGCGGTCACCCGGCGCCGCGCGATTTGCAGCACGACGTTTACGCCCAACGCGACCAGCAACAGGATCAGGCCCAGGGCGATGCCGCGGGCGAATTCGCCTTTGCTGGTCTCCAGCGCGATCGCCGTGGGGATATTGCGCGTGTACCCCTGGATGTTGCCGCCGAGCATCATCGACACGCCGACTTCGGCGAACACGCGGCCGAAGCCCGCGGCCACCGCCGCGAGAATGCCGGCCTGGCTCTCGCGCAGCACGGCCGCCGCCGATTGCCAGCCGCCCGCGCCCAGCGCCAGCGCGGTCTGCCGCACGCGGGGATCGACGTCGCCGGCCGCGGCGAGGGTCAACGCGGCAACGATCGGCAGCGCCAGCAGGAATTGGCCCAGCACCATCGCCGTCGGCGTGTAGAGCAGCGCCAGCGGGCCGAACGGGCCGCGGCGGGACAGCAGCGAGTACATGAGCAGACCGATGACCACGGTCGGCATCGCCATCAGCGTATTGATCACGGCGATCGTCGCCTCGCGCCCGCGAAAACGGCCGATCGCGACGGCGAAGCCGAGCGGCGCGCCGACGACGGTCGCCAGGGCGGTGGACGCGACGGCAATGCGGATGGATGTCCATGCGGTGGCGAACAACTCGGCGTCTCGGGCGGCCAGCAGCCGTAGCGCGTCGAGGAATCCGGAAGCGATGTAGTTCATGGATCAGTGCCCTTTTCGCACTTTGTGGTCGCCCGAAAAAAACATTAGACCCATAGGACATATAGGGCCTATAGGACCTATAGGTCTTATCGGAGCCGCGACCGCGCAGCGACCATGATTCCCACGAGCGATTTGACTAACCCAACGCATCCGCGCAAAGCGAAGAGCCCTCACGGCGTCGCGTCGGGCGTGAACAACGCCTTGCCGTTGATCTTGAAATCGCGCACAGCGCTTTGGCCTTCGGGCCCGGTCAGCCACTCGATGAATTGCATCGCGGCAGCGGCCCTCACGTGCGGGCGCCTTGCCGGGCTGACCGCGATGACGCCGTAGGAATTGAACAGCGCTTTGTCGCCGCCGAACAGTCTTTTCAACGCGAGTTGCGGGCCGAGCTTCGCGAACGTGGCGTCGTCGCTGAAGCAATACGCCTTTTTCTCGTCGGCGATGCGCAGCGTCGCGCCCATGCCCTGGCCGACGGCGAGCCGCCACTTGGCGTCGGGATTGACGCCGGCCGCCTTCCACAACTGTATTTCGCGCCGGTGCGTGCCCGAGTCGTCGCCGCGCGAGACGAACGCGGCGCCGGCCTTGACGATGCGCGCAAAGGCGTCGACCGCGCCGGCCGCTTCGCGCACCCGCGCCGGATCGTCCGCCGGGCCGACGATCACGAACTCGTTGTGCATCACGTCGCGCCGGACCGAACCGAAGCCGTCTTTCATGAACGCGTCTTCCGCCGGGCGGTCGTGGACGAGCAGCACATCGACGTCGCCATTCTCGCCGAGCTTCAGCGCTTTTCCCGTGCCGACCGAGATGACGTCGACCTTGAGGCCGGTCTTGTGTTCGAATTGCGGCAGGATCGCGTCGAGCAGGCCGGTATCGACGGTGCTGGTCGTGGTCGCGAGCCGCAGGTGCACGGCGTCGGCCGCGAACGCCGTCGCCGCCAGTAAAAAAATCGCCGCCAACATCAAGATTCGGCGCATAATAACCTCCGTGAGAATCGAAGAATAAAAGATCGCGGATGACAAAGAAAGGACCAAAAATCCGGACCGCGATGCCGCGCCGGCCGCGATTGGCGGCATGCGTCGCGCTGGCCGTCGTACTCGCCGCCGCGACCGCGTGCCGCAGCCGAAAAGCGCAACCCGGCGCCGCGTTTCCGCCGGCGCAAACCGCCGGCCCCGAGCGCGCCGCAACGCCCGCGGCCGGGGATCCGTGGGCGAAATTCCGGAGGGTCCCCACGGAATATATGGGCGACTTCGGCGATTTGCGAGCGTTGCTGCCGTTCTGGCCGCGGTTGCCGGAACCGGGCCCCGACGATTGGCTGACGCACTTTCCCGAACATGCGCAGACTACGGCGAATTTGCTGGCGCGGGCGTCGGCGCGGGCGCGCGACCGCACGATGGGCGTGGCCATTCAGCCGATCTTGCCGCTCGACAGCGCGACGACCCGATCGCTCCGGCCGGCGGCGCGGTTCTTGGAGATCGTCTATCAATGCCCGGTTCGCGTGCGGCCGGCGATGGCAACCCCGGCGGCGTATTTCCGCAACCGGAAACAACTTGACGCCTCGCGGCTGCTGCAAATGCTCGGCACGTCGCGCCCCGCCGACGTCTGGGGTTTCGCGGGCGTCACTGCGTTCGACCTCGGCATCGAGGAATTGAATTTCGTCTTCGGCTTGGGCGCGCCGGACACGGGCGTCAACGTAACCTCGACTATGCGGCAGGCATCGCCGGACCCCGTTGTCGCGCGTCGCCGCATGCTGATGACGATGGCGCACGAGCTCGGTCACGCGCTGGGGCTGGCGCATTGCATCGCCGGCTCGTGCCTGATGAACGGCTCGAATCATCTGGCGGAATCCGACGCCCAGCCCGCGCTGTTTTGCCCGCACTGCACCGCGAAACTTCGTGCGCTGCGCGGCATCGACCCGGCGCGCGTTTTTTGCGGCCTTGTGCAATTCTTCGAGGAACAAGGCCTGACGGCCGACCGCGATCTGGCGCGAAAGGCGTGCGAAGCGCTCAAGAACGGTGAATGAGGTTATTGCGGATTGCGGGTTGCCGGACCCCGCACCCCGACTCCCGACTCCCGAATCCCGGATCCCGTTCTCACGTCTTCTCTTCCACCCTTGCCTTCAGCCCGCCCGCGTGCAGCCGTACGGCGAGCAGTTCGCCGACTTCCGTTTCCGCGGCGGCGCGCACAATACGGCCGTCGGCGCGTGCGACAATGGCGTAGCCGCGCTCGAGCACGGCGAACGGGTTGACGTCGCCCAGGCGGCCGGCGACCGCGCCGAAGCGCAGCCGCTGCTCGCGGACCAACATCGAACCGGCCCGCGCCAGACGCGCGGCCAGCGGGGCGACGCGCTGTTTTTCGGCCAGCCGGGCGAGCAAGGCGCGATGCAGCCGCGGCACGGCGGCTTCGAGCCGGAGGCGGCGTTCGGCGAGCCGATTGCGCGGCGAGCGGGCCTCGAGCGTGCGCGCCAGCAGCGCCAAGCGATGACGGCGATCGGTCAGCAACCGGCGCAGGAACGCGGTCAGGCGCAGCCGCAACTCATCGAGCCGGCGGCCGGCGAGGGCGGTCGGCGCCGCTTCGCGGCGCAGGCGGGCGGCGGCGTGTTCGAGCCGGCGGCGCAACAGCGCGCGCTCGGCGTCGAGCGCGCGGCGGGCGCGATTGCGCAGCAAGACAACCTTGCGGCCGAGTTCCGCAACGTCGGGCACGACGAGTTGCGCGGCGTGCGTCGGCGTCGCGGCGCGCAGGTCGGCGGCGAGGTCGCAGAGGCTGACGTCGACCTCGTGGCCGACGCCGGAGATAACGGGAACCGGGCACTCGACGACGGCGCGCACGACTTCTTCCTCGTTCCAGCACCACAAATCTTCCGGGCTGCCGCCGCCGCGGCCGACGATGATCACGTCGGGCGCGGCGTGCGCCGCGAGCAAACGGATCGCCCGTGCGATCGCCGGCGCCGCGCCGTCGCCCTGCACGAGCGTCGGCGCGATCACCACGCGCTGGCCCGGCCGCCGCGCGAGGATGATGCGCAGCATGTCGTGCAGCGCCGCGCCGGCCAGGCTCGTCACGATGCCGACGACCTGCGGCAGCGGGGGCAGGGGCCGCTTGCGCTCCTGCGCAAACCAGCCGCGCGCCGCGAGCCGCTGCTGCAATTCGAGATAGGCGGCATGCAGGGCGCCGACGCCAAGGGGTTCGAGGTAGTCGACGACGATCTGGTATTCGCTGCGCGGGCCGTACGCGCTGACGTTGCCGCGCACCAGGAATTCCTTGTTTTCCACGGGCAGCGTCCGCAGATAGCGGCGAATGTGGCGGTAGAGCACGCAGCGGATGAGCGCCTGCCCGTCTTTCAGCGAGAAATAGACGTGGCCGCTGGCCGGCGTCGCGAGGGCGTTCACCTCGCCGCGCACCTGCACATTGGAAAACGAATCTTCGAGACGGGTCTTGATGGCGGCGGCGAGTTCAACGACGGTCCAAACGCGACGGTGCGGCTCGCTCACGGCTTGGGCGTATCCTTTTCCGGCTTGGCCGCCTTCGCCGGCAACAGCTTCGTCAGATACTTCTCGATCGCCTCGGCCGTCGTTGGGCCGAGCCACGAGCCCACGAGCCGGCCATCGGGCGCGTAAAGAAACGTCGCGGGAACTGCGCGGACGTGAAAATCGTTGACGAGCTCGGGCGACGGGGCCGCGACCGGATAGATGATCTCGAAGCGCTTTACGAGCGCTTTCAAGGCTTCTTCGGTCATCTTCTCGTCCAGATTCATCGCCAGGATGTTCAACCCCGCGGCGGCGTACGTCGCGTGCAGGTAGTTGATCTGCGGCACCTCGGCGACGCACGGCAGACACCAACTCGCCCAAAACAACACCAACGTCGGATGGCCGATATTGCGATAAAGTTGAATCGGCTCCGGCGAGCCGAGCAGCTTGTACGTCGCCTGGCTGGAGCTGATGAACGGGAGACCGGCGTCCTGCGCGTAGACCGCGGCAGCGATCACGGCCAGCAGCAACGCGGCGATGAGGCTTTTCTTCATCTTTTCCCGGTCTCGCAATTTTTTGCTGTCGACGATGGCGGCGATTCCGCACCCAAGCTTAGAACGATCTGGCGATTTGTCCAGCGCATCAGGTTCTCTTGGCGGCTTTTTCGAGCGCCTCGACGATCATTTCCTTGGTGACGACCTCGGGCAACAGCAAGGGCGCCGAACCGAGGCCCGGGCCGATCACCGCGTACACCGGCACGCCGGCTTTGCCGTTGCGCTTGAGAAATTCGGTGATCTCCGGATCGCGGTTGGTCCAGTCGCCGCGGATCGGCACCACGTCCAGCCGCGCCATCGCCGCCCGCACCGGCGCGGTCTCGATCACTGCCGTTTCGTTGACTTTGCACGTCCAGCACCAGGCGGCCGTGAAATCCATGAACACCGTTTTGCCGGACGCCGTCAGTTGCTGCACCTTGTCCTCGGAGAACCGCTGCCACACGATGCCGCCTTCGGCGGCCGGCGCGTCGGGCGTCGGACCGGGCGCAAACCGCAGCAGATAAGCGCCGCCGCCCAGCGCGATGGCAAGCGCCGCCGCGGTGGCGGCGAAACGCAGGCGGGCGTCGCGCGTCACGTTGCCGAAGCGGCCGAACAACCACGCCGCAAAGCCGAGCAGACCGAGATAAATCAGCATCCGGGTGACGCCCGGGGCGCCGACTTGCTTGCCGAGCACGTCGAGCAGCCAGACGACCGTGCCCATCAGCAAGAATCCCATGACGGACTTGACGGTGTCCATCCAGGCGCCCGGCTTGGGCATCACGCGCGTCCAGCCCGGAAAGTAGGCGAGCAGCAGAAACGGGAACGCGAGGCCCGCGCCGATGGCGAGGAAAATCAGGAACGTCGCCGGCAGCGAGCGGGTGAATGCGAAGCCGACGGCCGTGCCGAGAAACGGGGCGGTGCAGGGCGTCGCCAAAACAGTCGCGAAGACGCCGTTGAAGAACGAGCCCTTGACGCCTTCTTTCGCGGCGACATCGGAGAGCGCAGCGCTATTGGGCGCCAGCACCAGAAAAACGTCGAGCAGCGACAAGCCGAAAACGAAAACGATCGCCGCCAAAACCCCGACGAACCGCGGCGACTGGAATTGGAATCCCCAGCCAACCAATTCGCCGCCGCTTTTCAAAATCGCGACGACGATCGCGAAGGCGAGAAAGCTGAGCAGAATGCCGCCCGAATACGCCAAACCGTGCCGGCGCAGTTCGCGCTTTTCCATGCTCGCCTGGCCCATCAGCGAAAAGATCTTGATCGAGACGACGGGCAATACGCACGGCATCACGTTCAGGATGACGCCGCCGAGAAAGGCGAACAGCACCATCGTCAGCGCCTTCGCGATCCGGCCCGACGAGGCGGCGGCCGGCGCCGCGGCGGCCGCCGCGGCCAGCGGCGGCGCCGTCGCCTCGTCCGTCGTGGCGGCGGCGCGGGCGCCGGTGGGCAGCGGCACGTCGAATTCGACGGCCGCCGGTTTGCGTTCGCCCTTGTCGAGCAAATCGAACTGGAAAACGCCGCCGATCGCTTCGCCGCCGCCAAGCCCTGGCGCGGCGGTGGCCGACACGGTCACCGTCAACGAGTCGGCGGGGTCGGCGCCTGGCGCCGGTCCGTCGATTTTCGTCACGTCAAAATTGTGCGGTCGATGCTCGGCGAAGAGCGGCCGGTCGGCGGCCGCGCGCGGGGCAAGTTGCGCGCCCGGGGGCGCCTTGACCGTGAACGCGACCTGGAAGTCGCGCCCGGGCACGGCCGCCGCTGGGTCGAAGGCGGTCGTGATCTTCAGGCCCGGAATCGCGGCGGGCGCTACGGGCGATTCGGCGCGGGCCGCGGTCAGGCGCGCGGCATTTTTACCCGGACGGGCCGCCGCGGCGACGGGCAGGTGGAGCGCCACCTCCTGCGAACCTGGGATGCACGTCGTGCGGCAGACGAGCCAGCTCACCTTGCCGGCCGCGGCGAATTCGCCCTTGAGTTGCGGCGACGCCGTCGCCTCGGTCCAGATCGTCGTTTCCTTCTCGTAGCCGTAGCCCGTGATCGGCGTCCCCGCTCCGAAAAGGAGCGGCGACGGATAGTGCCACGGGCTGAGCTTGGCGGCCGACGCGGCCAGATCGACTTTGGTCGGCAGGCCCGTTTCGCCCGGGTTCGACCAGTAGATGTGCCATTCGGGATCGACCTTGAGGTTTACGCCCAAATGAAACGTGGCGCCTGGGGCGACGCCGGAAACGTCCGCGATCAATTCGGCATGCACGTGCGGCTTGGCGCTCGGGCTGTCCGCGGCCAATGCCGGCAGCGCAACCAGACAAGCGACAACGACGAACATCGCCGCCCAATATCTCCCGGATCGCATTTCTGCCCCCCTACGCGTGCTCGCGCCCGATGCGCGACATTGTAATCATTCCCGGGTCCGGCCGCTATTCTTGCTCCGGGACGATCGCTTCCGGCGCCAGAACGCGGCACTCCGCGCGGCATATAATATATTTGAAGCTCTTGTCGGTGTTCCCGACGAAGACGAACGGCACCGGATTGCTTTTCCGGAGCGTCGCCTCGGTTCCGGCGTAGGTGAAGCGTTGATCGATCGGATTGTTCTTTTCGTCGTAGAACGTGATGATCACCTTCACTGTGCGCACCGGCTGGTCGGTCAGGCTCACCACGCGGCCGGTCACCTCGTAGCGGCCGTCTTCCTCGATCGCCCACTTCACGTCGAGCACGCGGGCCATTTGATCGGCCTCTCTTGCCAAAGCGCGCGCCGGCTCGCGAATGTCCGCCGGCGAGCGAATATCGGCCTTGCGCACCCAGCCGGCGATGATCTTGCGGCCATGGCCGGTCTTGACCGCGGCGCGAATCTCGCGCCAATCCTGCGGCCGGTCGGCCAGGATAAAGGCGACCGCTCCTTCGGGCAGTTCGCCGATGATGGTCGAGGTCGGCAACGGTTGTTCGAGCACGGTCGCGCGTTCGGCGACGATGGTGCCCATGGCGAGATACTGCGGCGGCGGCAACCGCTCGTTTTCGTTGACCGTGTGGACCATCTTGAAGCTGAAATAGGCGGCCAGCGCGAGAATGGCCAGCAGGCCGATGACCACGTGCTGGTTCGTGAAGCGGAACCGCACCACTTCTTTCTCGAAGGACTCCCAGTGCGGTTCGACGGGCGGGTTGGCTTTGGCTGCGCCGCCCGCGGGCGGGTTCGGCCGGCCGGCGGCGGTCGAGTCTGCGGTCATGGCGCGGCGGCCGATTTTGGCGGCCGGAATTCGACGAAGGCGCCGTCTTGCAGCACTTCGGTGCGTTCCGAGCCGTCGGGCAGGACGCTTGTGCGGTAATCGATCACGCCCGTGTAATTTCGATCGTATTCGAACATCACCGGCCGGTCGTCCTTGTAATAGGTAATTGCGTCAAAGCGACCGCCGCCGCGGGTGTCCTGTTTCACCATGACCAAGTGACCGTGACGCCAGATTTCCACGACGTCGGGCCGGCCGCGGTTGTTCATGTCGTAGGAATACGCGCCGTCGCGGCCGACCGAGAGTTCCGGCACGATCCATTCCGGCCGCGCCCAGACGATGCCGGCCGCCGCCAACGTCGCGCCCAATAATATCGCGAGCACCGTTTTTTGCATCGAACCTTTCGCGCGCACACTTCGCCGCCGCCCGGGCGACGCCACGCCGGTTCATCTTGCCACGCGCGTCGATGAGGGTTCAAGCGGGTGAGATGATGCGCCCACTGCTCCGTCTTCCGCATTCGGCATTCCGCATTACCTCGCTGCCCGCTCGCTTGACACTCCGCGACCGGGCGTGCTAGCCAAGCGTGTCGATTTTGAGGGAGCCGATGCCAAGCGAAAAGGCGGAAAATAAGGGCGATTTCGTCGAAGAACTGCTCGACTGGCTGGCCTCGTTGCGGCTGACGGTTTTTACGATGATCTTCCTCGGCCTGGCGGTGTTGCTGGGCACGATCGTTCCGCAAATCGACATTTCGCTGCCGCGGCAGGCGCTGGCGGAGAAAATGGCCGACCCGGTTTGGCGGCTGATGAGCCGGTCCGGCCTGCTCGACGTTTTCCACAGCGTCTGGTTCCTGTTTCTCGTCGCCTTGCTGATGGTCAACCTCGCGGCGTGCACGATTCGCACGGTTCGGCGCACGCGCCGTCTGGTGGCCGCGACCTCTGAAATCCTCGACGATGAGACCGAGACGAAGGCGGGTTTGACGACGCGCGTCCGGGCGACGGCGGCGAGTCTCGGCGCGTTGGAGCGGCGCTTCGCGGCAATCGGCCCCGTGCAGCGCACGGAGAAAAACGGTGCGGTGCATCTGTTCGCCCAGAATTCGCCGCTGTTCCGCTACGGCGTCGTCATCGTGCACTGCAGCCTGCTGTTCGTGCTGGCCGGCGCGTTGGTGCGGGCGCTGGTCGGCGTCGAGGGGCAGATCGCCTTGCCCGAGGGCGGCAGCGTCAACGTCTTCGCCGCCAAGAACGACGAACTCATGCGCCTGCCGTTCGATGTGCGGTGCGAGAAATTCGCGATGGAAATGTACCCCGGCACGCAGCGGCCGAAAGAATACCGCAGTACGCTTTCGGTCTGGCAGGACGGCAAGAAAATCGACGAGCAGACGATTCGCGTCAACCATCCGCTCAGCGTCGGCGCATTTCACTTTTACCAGGCCAGCTACGGCGAGGACGAATTTCCCGTGCTGCGCCTGACGGGGCCGGGCCTGACGACGGAGTTGCCGGTCGTCGCGCAGCAGGTGCAATCCATTCCGGGACGGCGCGACGGCTTCATCGTCGATCAGGCGCGGCGCGAAGCCGAGACCCTCGAGGTCCACGTGCTGCTGACCGCCGGCGGCGACCAGTACGATGCGTGGCTGCGCGAGAAAGGTCCGGCGCAGAACCTCGGACCGTACGCGGTTTCGTTCGTCGGCGTGCGGCAGGGCTACTACACGGGCGTGATGGTGACCGCCGATCCGGGCGTGCGGCTGCTGTACATCGGCTTCGGCGTCTTTTTCGTGGGCTTGTTCCTGGCGTTCTACACGTCGCACAAGCGGGTTTGGGCGCGGATCGCTGGCGGCGAGGCGACGCTGGCCGTCAGCGCGTCGCGCAACCGCGAGGCGGCCAAGGCGTGGCTCGACGAAACCGCCGCCGCGGCGAAAGGGTAAGCGATGGGCGCGTTGCTGCGGGAAATCGCCAGCGGGCTGGCCAGCGGCCAGGCGGCGCCGACCAGCGCGGCGTTGTTCGACCTGTCGTTCCTGGCGTTCATCGCGGCCACGATCGGCTACTTGATTTACCTGGGCGCGCGGCGCGACACGGCGTGGCGGGCGGGTTTCGGCTGCGGCGTGCTCGCCGGCGCGTCGCTGACCGGCGCGTTGGCGTTGCGGTGGATCGCGGCGGGTTGGAGCCATCCGCCGTTCACGAACATGTACGAGTCGCTGGTCTTCTTCGTGTGGGGCATCATCGTCGTCTACTTGGTCGTCGAGGTGCGCTGGCGCGTCAAGATCGCCGGCGCGTTCGTGCTGCCGCTGGCCTGCCTGGCGATGGGTCTGGCCAGCCTCTCGCCGAACAAGGAGATCGAGCCGCTTGTGCCGGCGTTGCAGTCGGTGTGGCTGCACATCCACGTGGCCGTCGCGAGCATCGGCTATGCGGCGTTTTTGACCGCGTTCGTCTTCGCGGTGCTGTTCCTGTTCAAAGACAAGGTCCGGATGGCGTGGTTTGTCGCGGTCGCGGCCGGATTTGTGATGTTCGCCGTGCTCGCCGCCTCGCGCGGGGCCGTGCTCCTGGACGGCGAGTTCCCGATGGACAAGACCGTCGCCAGCCCCGACGGCTGGATGAAAGTCGCGCTGCCCGGCGGCGCGGAAGGCCAGTACGAAAAAACCGCCGTGCCCGGCGCCGGGCCGCTGATGCTGGCGACCCTCTTCCTCGCCGCGGTCACGGCGGCGGCGGCCGTCGCGGCGCTTCGCCGGCCGGAGGGCGGCGTCGACAAGTTCGCCGCGCAGGCGACGTTCGCCCTGTTCGTCTTGCTGACCTTCACGGGCGCGTGGCTGCTTTTCCGCGCCGCGCAGATGCCCGACACCCGCCTCGCGGCGAACCCCTATTCGTTGGCGCTGCTCGTGCTCGCCTGGCTGTTTGTGCTGCTCGTGGTGGTCTTCCATTGGCGGCGCGACGAACTGCTGGCGGCCCTCCCCGCCGCCGACGCGCTGGACCGGCTCGGCTACAAGGCGGTCATGGTCGGCTTTCCGTTGATGACGCTGGTCATCGTCACCGGCGCGGTCTGGGCCAACAAAGCGTGGGGCCGGCCCTGGGGTTGGGACCCGAAAGAAACCGCCAGCCTCGTGACGTGGATCATTTACCTGCTGTATCTGCACACGCGGCTGACCGTGGGCTGGACCGGCCGGCGCAGCAACCTGATCGCGATCGTCGGCTTTTTATCCGTGATCTTCACCTACCTCGGCGTCAACCTGCTGCTCAGCGGTCTGCACGCCTACGCGTCGGGCGGTTGACCTCGTGAAGGTCCGCGTCGTCCGCTACCTCGTCAGCGCCGCCCAGCCGCGCGATTATCCGCCGGCGAACCGGCCCGAGATCGCCTTCGCCGGCCGCAGCAACGTCGGCAAAAGCACGCTGCTCAACGCCCTGCTCGGCGTCGGCAAAGTGGCGAAGGTCAGCCAGACGCCGGGCAAGACGCGTCTGATCAATTTTTTCGACGTCGACGAAAAATTCCTGGCCGTCGATCTGCCCGGCTACGGCTACGCGAAGGTGTCGCAAGAGCAGCGCCGCTCGTGGGATGAACTGATCTCCGAATATTTGCGCGGCCGCGAGAATTTGCGGTGCGTGCTCGTGCTGGTCGATCTGCGCCGCGGCCTCGGCGAAATGGACCGCCAGCTCATCGAGTTTCTGCACGCCTATGAGCGCCCATGCGTGCTCGTGTTCACCAAGGCCGACAAATTGAAGGGCAACGCCCGCCGCGCGCAAATCGCCCAGGTCTGCCGCGACGCGGGAATCGATCCGGCCGAAGCGCTGATCACCGCGGCCGAAAAACGTGAGGGAATGGAAGCCGTCTGGAAAAAGCTGGCACCGTTAATGGTATGATGTCGACGGCGCAATGAATGAGCGATAAGTGGCCTGAAGAAGCGAACGCAGGCGTTTGCTTCGTTGGCAAAGGAGCGCGACATGAAGATGCGAGTCGTATGGGCATTTTTGGCTTTGGCGCTGCTGGGCGCGTTGCTGGTGCTTTCCTGCTCGTCGAGCGAGAGCGGCGATGACGATGCCGGCGGCGACGACGACAACGACGCCAGCGACGACGATGACGATCACAGCCCGGCCGACGACGATGCGGCCGACGACGACACGACGGCCGGCGGGACGTGGAAAGACCCATCCTCGGGCCTGACCTGGCAAGTGACGCCCGCGACGCAATATGTGGACTGGACCGACGCGGCGACCTATTGCGCAAATTTGACGCTGGCCGGGGGCGGTTGGACCCTGCCGACCGTCTCGCAATTGCGCACCCTGATCCGCGGCTGCGCCGGGACGGCGACCGGCGGCGCCTGCGACGTCACTGACTCCTGCGCGAATTCCACGTGCCAAAATGCGGCATGCTCGGCCTGCCAGGACGGGCAAGGTCCGAACGGCGGCTGTTACGGACCCGCGGAATTGCCGGGTCCGTGCGATCAGTTCTGGTCGAACTCGGCGGTCGCCGATTTGTCCGCCAGCGCCTGGCTGGTCGATTTCAGCGACGGCAATGTCACCTATTACAGCACCGACGACGCCAATTATTTCGCGCGCTGCGTCCGTCAGTAAACGGCGCGCGAGGCGGGCCTAGTCGTTCAACGTCTCGTTCATCGCCCCGCGGCGGTAGCCCTGCAAGTCGAGCGACACATAGCGATAGCCGGCGTCTTTCATCGCCTGCACGATCCGGGCGCGCAATGACGCGTCCGTCAGCCGGTCGAACAGCGCCGGATCGATTTCGAGCCGCACGAGGTCGCCGTGATCGCGGGCCCGCGCCAAGCGGAAGCCGAGCGCGCGCATGGCGTCTTCGGCTTTTTCGATGCGGTCGAGCTTGGCCTCGTCGATAATTTCGCCATACGGCACGCGCGACGCCAGGCACGCCGCCGCCGGTTTGTCCCAAACCGTCAGGCCGCGTTCGTGCGCCAGGGCGCGAATTTCGTCTTTGCCGATGTTCAGTTCGACGAAGGGCGAGCGGACGCCCAATTCGCGCAGCGCGTCCATGCCCGGCCGGTAATCGGACAAGTCGTCCCGGTTGCTGCCCTCGATCACGTAGGCTAGACCTTCGTCGCGGGCGATCCGCCACATCTCGCCGAAAAGGTGTTTTTTGCAAAAATAGCAGCGGCGCGGTCCATTCGCGGCAAAATCCGGGTCGTCCATTTCCGTCGTGTCGATGACGAAATGACGAATGCCGAGCGCCGCCGCCAACGCCTTGGCGTCGGCCAGTTCGCTCTCCGGGTGCGTCGCCGAATGCCCGCTGACGGCCAGCGCCTCGCGGCCGAGCGCGTCGTATGCCGCCGCGGCAAGCAGAGCGCTGTCGACGCCGCCGGAGAGGCCGATCACGACGCTGCCGAGCGTGCGCAGATGAGATTTGAGTTCTTCGTAGCGTTGATTCATGTTGTCGGTCATCGTTTCCAGCGGCTCCTTTCGCCGCGTGAATGTAGCCCGCATGCCGGAGCCTGTCCAATGGCGCGGACGGGGACGACGCGCGCTCTACGGCGTCTTATCGGCGAGCGACGGCGGGGGCGCGGCCGGATCCCAGAACACGTCGGCGCGCCCCTCGGCGAAGTTGGCGTAGCGGGCCGCCGCGAACAGCAGGTCGCTGCTGCGGTTGATGAACTTCTGCACCAGCGGATCGACCGGCGCCTCGCGGGCCAGCCGGACGAGCGCGCGTTCGGCGCGGCGGCAGACGGTGCGCGCCACATGCAAGAAGCCCGCGGCCGGGCCGCCGCCGGGCACGATGAAGCGATGCAGCGCGCCGGTCGACGCCTCGAAGCGGTCGATCGCGCGTTCGAGAAATGTCACATCTTCCTCGGCGATCCGCGGCGGCTGAACGGCCGCGCCGGCGGGCGTCGCCAGATTCGAAGAACAATTGAAAAATCGATGCTGCGCGAACGCCAGCACGTCCTGCAAGAGAGGTTCGTCCGTCGCCGCCCGGGCCGCGCCGATCCAGGAATTGGCCTCGTCGACCGCGCCGTAGGCCTCGACGCGCGTGGAATCTTTTGGCGTGCGCGAACCGTCGACCAGCGACGTTTCGCCGCGGTCGCCGCCGCGAGTGTAGATTTGCGAAGGCATCACCGAACGCCCCATGATGTTCGGCCAAATGTAAGGGCGACGCTGCGTCTGTCAAATAACCGAGAATCGGGATTGGGGATTGGGAACTGGGGACTGGGGATTGGGGACCGGGGTTCCGCAATCCGCAATCCGCAATCCGCAATCCGCAATTCCCTTCACACCGTCGGCCCGGTCGGCGGCGCGGCGGCGGGATTCGGCGACCGCCCGAGCGTCGCGACGGCGACCGCGGCAAGGATCGTCGCGGCGCCGAGCAGTTGGCCGATGGCCGGCGTTTCGTTCACCCACCACCACGACAGGAAAAGGCCGCCGACCGGCTGCACGAAAATCGTGATGGCGACGCTCGCAGCGGCGTTGGCCTGCAGCGACAGGTTCCAGACCGAATAGCCAATAATCGTGCACAGCAGCGAGAGATAGCCGACCAGGACCAGCCAATCGCGCCCGGTGAAGCCGGCGAGACGCCGCGGCCAGCCGGCGGCGAACACCACAATGAGATTGACGGCCGAACCAAAAGCCAACGAGGCGGCGATCGCCTTGAGCGGCGGGTGGCGGCGCAGCACTTCCTTGCCGAGCACCGAGTAGACCGCTTCGCAGCAAACGGCGAGCGCGATCAACGCGACCGACAACGGCCGCGCGCCGCCCTGCGCGCGCCAGAATTCCGACAGCAGCGCGGCGCCGCCGACGGCGACCGCGAGCGCCGCCAGCGTGCGCGGCGCGAGGCGCTCCCGCAAATAAAGATAGGCGCCGACCGAGATCAGCAGCGGCTCGGTCGCGGTCAGGATGGCGGCGTCGGCGGCGCGGCCGCGCGCCACGCCGGCGTACATCAGCGCCGGGCTCAACGTGAACGTCGCCACGCCGATGAGCGCGCAACGCAGGGCGTCGCGCCGGTCCATGCGCAGGCCGTAGCGGCGGGCGACGTACAGCAGCAGCGGCACGGCGGCGATGAAAAAGCGCGTCGCGGTGACGAGAAAATACGGCGCGTGCTGCATGAGCGATTTGGTCGCGGCGTAGGTGCCGCCCCAGATGATATTGAAGGCCAGGAGCAGCAGCAGCGTGGATTTTTTCATGCGCGGCGCGTTCGCGAAAGGCCCGCGCTACAGGCGGTCGAAGGCGCGCTTGTCGGCGTAGCAGATCGGACAGGTCCAGTCGTCGGGCAGTTCCTCGAACGGCGTGCCGGGCGGGAAACCGCGCGCCGGATCGCCGACCGCCGGATCGTAAATGAAGCCGCAATTCGTGCAAACGTATTTTTCTGGCATGACCGCCTCGATGTTTCTGAATCCGCAGAGTTTTTGTCTATCCACAGATTACACAGATTACACAGATGATGAATTAAGATGAAATATTAGAATCCTGCAAAACATCATCTGTGTAATCTGTGTAATCTGTGGATAAAACCCGTCCTCCTCATCCTCATGCTTCGAGAACCGCGAGGGCCGTTTGCACGTTCCCGAATGGCGCGCTGACCTGCACCCCGGTCACCTTTTGCCGCACGGCGTCGCGCAGCTCGCGGGCGATGGCGATGCCCTCGTCGCGCGCCGCCTCTTTGCTCGTCGAGGCGGCGCCCATGCGCCGGATGATCCAGTCGGGCACTTTGACGCCAGGCACCTCGTTGTTGAGAAATTCCGCGTTGCGCAGGCTGGCCAGCGGCCAGATCCCGGCGAGAATTGGGATATTGAGCTTTTCCACGCGTTCGAGAAACCGCGCCAGCACCTCGGCGTCGAAGACCGGCTGCGTGATCGCAAATTCCGCCCCGGCCTCCACCTTTTGATGGAAGCGGTCGACCTCGCGCTCCTGATCGAGATGCGAGGGGTCGGCACCGACGCCAATGCAGAAACACGTCGCCGGCGCGACGGCGTGGCCGCCGATGTCGACGCCGCGGTTGAGCCGGCCGGCGATGCGCGTGAAGCCGATCGCGTCGAGATCGAAGACCGCCGTCGCGAACGGATAATCGCCGAGTTTCGGCGGGTCGCCGGTGATGATCAGAATGTTGTTGACCCCGGCGGCGGCGCAGCCGAGCAGGTCGGATTGCATGCCGATGATGTTGCGGTCGCGGCAGGTCAGGTGCAGCACGGCCTCGACGCCGGCCTTCTGCTGAATCGTCATTGCGGCGATCAACGGGCTGACGCGCGAACTGGCGCGGGGCCCGTCGGGCACGTTGATCGCATCCACGCCTTGAATCTGGCAGGCGCGGGCGCGTTCGAGCGTTTTGGTCATGTCGTAGCCGAGCGGCGGGACGATCTCGATCGAAGTGGTCCACTGCCGGCGCGCCAGCTTCCAGGCGAAACGCGATTTCTGCTCGGTCGGGCAGGGGTCGACCAACACGGTCTTTTCCCCGGCGAGTTCGTGCACCTCGATGCGTTTCTTGTGCAACGTCTTCACGCCGGCCGCGAGTTGGGCGATGTGCTGCGGACCGGCGCCGCAGCAGCCGCCGAGCGCGCGGGCGCCGATCTGCGCGAAGTGCAGGCCGTAGGTCTGGAAATATTCGGGGCTGGTCATGTAGATCATGCGGTCGTTGACCAACTTGGGCAGGCCGGCGTTCGGCTGCACGAGCACGGGGAACGGCGCGCTCGGCACGAAATTCTCCAACCGTTCGAGCCACTCGGCCGGCCCGACGCCGCAGTTGAAGCCGAGCGCCAGCGGCGGCGGCAAGTCGGCCGGGTAGGGCGCGTAAAACATCTCGATCGTTTCGCCGTGCCGCGTGATGCCCAGTTCGCCGATCGCCATGCTCGGGATGTACGGCGCGCCGCAGGCGGCCGCCGCGCGAATCGCCGCCAGCATGTCTTCGCGCCGGCCAAACGTCTCGAAAATGATGAAGTCGACGCCGCCCGCCTGCAGTCCGCGAATGCTCTCCGCGAAAATCTCGACCGCCTGGCTCTCGGGGAGGCCGCCCGCGCCGATGCGCGCATCGAGCGGCCCGACGCTGCCCGCGACGTAAAGGTCGTCGCCGGCGACGTCGCGCGCCACGACGGCCGCCGCCTTGTTGATTGCGAACACCTGGTCGGCCAGCAGAAACCCGCCGAGCTTGCGACGATTGGCGCCGAAGCTGTTGGTGGTCAACACATCGGCGCCGGCCCGGCGATTGGCGCGGTGGATTTCCTTGACCAGGTCGGGTTGCGTGAGGCAAAGCTGTTCGTAACAAACGTTGACGAACTGGTGCCGCTGGTACAATTCGGTGCCCATGGCGCCGTCGAAGACGACCAAGCGCTCGCGGAGCAGTTCGGAAAAATCGGTTCTCGGCATTTCCCTATCCGCCGTCGGTTCGGCGCAGGATAGCGCAATCGCCGGGCGTCTGCCAGAAGGCAGACGCCGGCGCAAGGAAAAAGGAAAAAGTCGGGCGCGTGGTCGCTCATCGGCGAGGAATTGTCAGACGCGTCCGACCTGTACGACTGCTCTGACGCGTCCCGCGGATTGCGCGATGCCCAACCGCTCCGCGATCGGCGTCACCGGCGTGAGCTTTGGGCCCGCAAGTCGGCGAGCATTTGCTGGGTGTCGTGAAGTTGCCCCGGGTCGTTGATCGACGGCAGTTCCTTTTCCAACAGCGCGATCGCCTCGGCGAATTTTTTCAACTCGCTCAGCAGTTTCGCTTGGGCGAGGGCGATCCCGGCGCGTTCGGATTCGCCCGCCGTCCCGCGCGCGCGCATTTGTTGCAGCACCCTGTTGGCCTCAGGGTATTTTTTCTCCTCGGTGAGCAGGTTGGCGAACGAAAGGCCGATGTGGAAGTTCACCCAGGCGTCGCCCGGCAGGGCGAACAACTCGCGATAGAGCGCCTCGGACTCGACGTAATCCCGAGCGCCGCGGTACAAGCCCGCGAGATCGACCTTTGCCTGCAGGGTCGCGGCGGCGTCGGGCGCCTCGGCAATAAGGTCGCGGTAGATTGCTTCCGCCTTGTCGCCAAGGCCCTTCACCGAATAGAACTGCGCCAGCGCTATGCGGGCATGTGCGGATTGTTCGCCGCCGCGTTGTTGCACGCGGCCGACGGCGGCCTCGGCGCCGGCGAGGTTGCCGACCGCGCGATATAGGTCGATGAACAAAAGATCGGCCTCGCCGCGAATGTCGGGATCGGTCAACGCGGGCGCGAGCGCCTCGAGTTGCGCCAGCGCCTGCGGGAAGTCGCGCTGCTGCTGCAATATACGGACGCGCCGCAGTTGGATCGCCTCTTCGTTGCGGCGCTGCTGCTGCGCCACGCGGATGCGGCGCAGTTGGAGTTCCTCGTCGTCATGGCGCTGTTGCTGCGCCCGGCGGAGGCGGCTGAGTTGGATGGCCTCCGCATCGCGGCGCTGCTGCTGCGCGAGGCGCAGGCGGCGCTCGCGGTCGGCATCGTCGAATTCGCGCCGATTCTGCGAAATCTGGCCGGCGCGCGCGCGATCGTCGGCGCCCGCGGTCGCGCCAAAACGGGATTCCATTTTGGCCAGAATTTTTTCGGCGGCCGCGAACTGTTCCCTCTTGGCGCACATCTCGGCCAGCGCCATCCCGGCGTCGAACATCCGCGCCCGATCCCCGTTGTCGTACAGTTCGCGGTAGATCGGCTCGGCGAGATCGGTCCGGCCCTGGGCCTCGTACAATTGCGCCTGCCGCAGCGCCACTTCGCCGCGCTCCTGTTTGTTCGGGCCGCGCCGGCGCAGGTCGGCGAGCTGCGCCTCGGCTTCCGCGAATTTTCCCTGCGCCTGGTAAAGCTCGATCAGCGACAGGCCCGCGCGGGCGGTTTGCGCCGCATCCCGCCGTTCGTCGTAAACGCGGCGGAAAACCTGCTCCGCGCGCTCGAACGCGCCGCGCTTGCGCAGCAGACCGCCGAGCGACATTTCCGCCGCGGCGCGCCGCGCTAAATCGGCGGCTGACGAATCGAATTGTTCCAGCTGGGCGAGCGTCGCTTCCGCGTCTTCCAGGCGGTCCAGTTCGCACAACAACGTCACCGCCTCGACCAACGCCTGGCCGGCGGCATCGTGCGGCGCGCGGTATTTTCCGAACGCCGACAGGTATTGCGCCGCCGCCTCTTCTTTGCGGCCGGCCGCCCGCAGCGCCTCCGCCAGGCCGAGTTCGGCCGCGAGCGTTCCCGTCCGCCGCATTTCGTCGATGATCTCGCGCGCCGCCGCGCCGTCCCCGTTTTGCAAATGCAGGCCCAGCATCGCGGCCAAGGCGGCCGTGGCCTGCGCGCGGCCGGCGTAGTCCGTCACGATGGCGCGGTAGCTTTCCAGCGCCTGGGCCGTGCGGCCCTCCTGCGCCAACGCGCCGGCGATCGCCAGCCGCGCGTCGGACGCGCCGTTGCGATCGAGACCCGGCTCCTGGAGAATCAGCTCGTAAAAGCGGACCGCGCGGTCGTAGCGGCCCAGCCGCAGTTCCGCGGCGGCGCGCCGCTGCAGCGCCGCGTCCGACCAATGATGCGGGTCCGCAAAATAAAGGCGCAGCCCGAGCGCGAGGGTGGCGACCACGGCCGCGGCGACGAGCTTCGCGGCCGGGCTGCGGCGGAGCAGCCGCAGCAAGCGCCGCGCTGCGAGGGCGTCGACAGCGGCGCCGCGCCGCCGGAGATCGGCGAGCAGTTCCACCGGATATCCCGCGACGAAATGCGCCGATGCGCCCGCCATGACCGCGCCGACGAAGCTGACGTTCGCGCGCGCCGAGCCGTTCAATGTCGCGCCCGAAAGATCGGCGCCGTCGAATTTCGCGACGGCCAGGTCCGCCGCCAGAAATCGCGCCCGGCGGAGATCCGCTCCGGAAAAATCGACGTCGCGTAGCGTCGCCCGCGAGAAATCCGCGGCCTCGCCGCGCGCCTGCGCCGCGCGCACGCCGGCGGCGCGGCAACGCTGAAAATTCGCGCCGCGCAGGTCGGCGGCGGTCAAATCGACATCGCTAAAAATTGCAAATTCCGCGTTGGCCCCGGCAAGCGCGGAGGCACTCAGGTTCGCGCCGAAAAACCGCGCGCCGTAGAGAATGGCGCCGGACAAATCCGCGCCGGTCAAATCGGTCTCGGCGAAATTCGCCTTGCCGAAATCGGCCCCGGCGGCGGCAAGGCGCGCGAGCTTGGCGCCGGTGAAGTTAGCGCCGGCAGCCCGGGCGCGCGACAGGTTCGCGCCGGTCAGATCGGCGCCGGTCAGATCGGCCCCGCGCAGATCAGCGCCGGACAAATCCGCGCCGGCCAGCTCCGGGCCGCGCAGATCGGCCTTTTTCAAGTCGGCGCCGGGTCCGATTTGGCGGCCTCT
>CAZHPN010000088.1:0-22740 GCA_964534375.1 uncultured bacterium
CGCGGCTCGATCGTCGCCCTCGGCACGCCCGAGGAACTCAAACGGCGCGTCGGCGGCGACGTGCTCGTTGTCGACGCCGCCGACCGGCCCGCCCTCGCCGCCGCGGTCGCCGCGCGCTACGGCGTCGCCGTGCAGGTCGCCGGCGACGGCGTGCGCTTCGAGGTCGACCACGGCCCGTCGTTCGTGCCGCGGCTGACCGCCGATTTTCCCGAGGTCATCCTCAGCGTCGCCGTCCATCGGCCGACGCTCGACGACGTGTTTCTCAAACTCACCGGCCGCGCGATCCGCGATCAGGAAAATTCGCCGCTCGACGCCTTCCGCGGACACGTGCGCGCCTTCCGCAACCGCCGCTCGTGAACGGCAGAAAATGGGAGCCATGACCGCCGAACCCGCCGCCGACCGCCCCCGACCCCGCGCCGGCCTGCGTTTCCGCGCCGTCGCCAAAGGCGTGTACGCGATCTGGTATCGCGAGACGCGGCGTTTCGTGCGCGACCGCAGCCGCTGGCTGGGTCTCGTGACGCAGCCGCTGCTCTATCTGATGCTGGTCGGTTATGGCATTTCCAGTTCGATGACCTTCCGCCGCCTGCCCGCCGACAGCTCGATCAATTATGTAACCTTCATGTACCCGGGCATCGTCGGCATGTCGGTGCTCTTCACCAGCATTTTCTCGGCGGTGAGCATCATCTGGGATCGCGAATTCGGCTTTCTCAAAGAGGTCCTCGTCGCGCCCCTGCCCCGCTGGGCCGCCGCCGCCGGCAAGGCGCTCGGCATCATGACCATCGTCGCGCTGCAAACCGCCGTGCTGCTGGCCATGTCTCCGCTGGCGCACGTGCCGCTCGGCCTTTGGATGGCGCTGAAGACCCTCGGCGTCGCTTCCCTGGTCGGCTTCGTGCTCGGCGCCTTCGGCATCGCGGTCGCCAGCCGCATGACCTCGTTCGAAAGTTTTCAACTGATTATGAACCTCGTCACGATGCCGATGTTTTTTCTTTCCGGCGCGCTGTATCCGCTGCGCGGCCTGCCGCCCTGGCTCAATTTCCTGGCGCACGTCGATCCGCTCACCTATGGCGTCGACGCCCTGCGCAACGCCATCTACGCCGACAACGAGGCGGCCCGCCTGCTCGTCCAGTATCCGCTGGTCTTCGACATCGGCGTCCTCGCCGCGATCGCCGCCGTCTTCGCCGCGCTGGCAGGGTGGTTGTTCGAAACGCAGGAATGAAAAGCGACGGTCCCGTCATTTCGCGACCGCGCGCGTTGATGCGCTGCAATGATGACGATTGGCCTCTATTCCTACGCCCCTCCGGGGCTTTCATGGATATCAAGATGGCGTGTTCCCAGGGAAAAATCCCTGGGCTATTGACCTGCGCCCCGCCGGGGCTTGCCATAAACATTATCGAAGCGCACGGCCCGCAAGAAAGGGAGTGTCAATTTCCCGGCAGTGTTCACCGTCGTTGGGCTACCGGCCGCGGCGGCGCTCGTCGTCAACGCCATTTCCCCAAACGCCGAACGCCGCATCGTTTACACGGCGGGGCGGCCGGCGGCCGCCGGCACAGGCGGGGGCGCCTGCGCCACACACCGGCAACGGGGCGACCCATCGCGGTTGCCACTTCACCTACGCTGACGACCGCTCGCAACTGGCAACAGGCCACCAGCCACTGACCACTTACCAGCGGCTACTTCCCGCTCACTTCAGCGGCGGCACAAACGGAATCACCAGCGAAAACAGCCAGCACAGCAGAAACACCAGCGGGACGTGAACGACCAATTGCAGCGCCGAATAGCCGGCCAGGTCGCGCGCCTTGACGCGCAGGATGCCCAGCAGCGGCAGCATCCAAAACGGGTTGAGCAGATTCGGCAGCGCCTCGGCCGCGTTGTAGATCTGCACGACCCAGCCGAGATTGACCTGGTGCTGCACGGCCGCCTGCAGCACGTAGGGCGCCTCGATCACCCATTTACTGCCGCCGGATGGGACGAACACGCCCACTATCGCCGAATAGGCCGCGACCAGCAGCGCATAGGTCTGCCGGGTCGTCACCGCGACGAAGAGGTCGGCCAGCCATTTGTTGATGCCCGTGCCGGCGATCATCCCGAAGATGACGGCGTAAAACGGAAACTGAATCAGCACGCCGCCGGCGGCCGGGACCGCGCCCGTGACCGCTCTGAGAAATCGTTTCGGCCGCCAGTGCAGCAGCATCCCGGCGGTGATGAAAATCAGGTTGTAGTTCTTCAGATCGAGCGCGGCGAGCGGCCCGTCGGTCCCGTGACGAAAGAGGTCGAAAAGGTAATAAACGAGCAGCGCCGCGACGAGAACGATCAGCAGCGGGCTGTACTCCAGCCACTCGCCCGGCTTGCGGCGCGGCTCCAGCGCGGCGTCGAGCGGCTCGAACGTCAGGCCGAAATCCGCCGCCGTTTTCGCGCGGTCGGGCGTCGGCGCCGAGAAATAGGCGATCGCGACCGAGACGGCCATCAGCGCGGCGGCGACGGCCAGATTCGGCCAGATGAACAGCGTCTGCGTCAGCGGGATCAAGCCGCCGATCTCGAACAGTTTCGCCGGAATCGTGTCCTTCGTCGCCATCATCATCGCCGCCGACGACGACAGCCCCAGCGCCCACACGGCGCCCAGCCCGAGATACCCCGCCGCCCCGGCGGCCCGGTAGTCGAGGCCCTTGATCGTCCGCGCCATTTCGCGAACCAGCAGGCCGCTGAAGACCAGGCTGAAGCCCCACGACAATAGCGACGTCGCCATCGAGAAAAACGCGACCCAGGCGATGGCGCGGCGCGGATTCGCGGTCAGCCCGGCGGCGCGGCGAATGAGCCAATGCACCGGCGGCGCGGTGGCCACGACGTAGCCGCCGATGATGACCAGCGCCATTTGCATCGTGAACGGAATCAGCGACCAAAACGACTTGCCGCCCTCGATCGCCAGCTTCGCCGGACTTTCGCCGATGAGCACGCCGAAAACGAAGACCACGACGACGCCCAGCAGCGCGAACACCCAGGCGTCGGGGAACCATTTTTCGCTCCAGGCGGCGATCGCCAGGCCGGCGCGCTCCAGCGGGCGCGCAACTGTCGCGCCAGCGTCTTGGGATGGTTGTTGTTCCATTCGTTTTTTCCCCGCTCGACGGCCGCGCACGCGGCTCGAGAATCGTTGATCGGCGAATGTCAGGGCAAGTTGCGGGGGCGATCATAACGCGAAATACGGCGGTGCGTCGATCACCTGGGTTCGCGGGCGGTTCGCGAACCGTCCTTGCATTCCGGCACGAGCCGGGGCGCGTGCGCCACACAAGGGTTGCCGCGCCAATGCGCGCGGGTGACATCACTCCGGGTTGCCACGTCGTCTTAACTTCTGACTTCTGACTTCTGGCTTCTGACTTCTGCGCCGTTCTCTCCAATCCACTCGTCGATCCGGCGCCAATTGTCATACAGCCATTGCACGCGTTCGTCGCGGCCGGCGGGGATTTCGACGAACGGGATCCGCCACAAGCGCACGCGAATGGTCCGCCCGATCAGCGAACCGTTGAGGAAATCGACCAGCCGCGTCGTCTTTTCGAAGCCGACATGGGCGCAGAAGATCGCGTCGGCGCGCCGGTTCTCCTCGAGCAGGGCCAGTGCGCCGGTCAACCGCGGCGGCAGCAGATGCCGCAGTTCGCGCGCCTGCCGCCAAAGCGCGGGCTCGATGCGGCCGGCCAGCCGCGCCAGAATCGCTTCCTGCTTTTTGCGCGTGAAGCGCGTGCCTTCGGGGTAGATCATGACGCCGTCCCGCGCCCCCAGGCCCTGCATCAACTCGCGCAGGCCGGCGATTTCGGTTTCGTTGTTTTCCGCGCCGCGCCGCACGAAGCAGTTGGGCAGGCGGCGGCCGACAATGTCGAGGCACGGATCCCACAGCAGTTCCCGCTTCATGACGTGGCGGATGCGCAGGCCGTACGGCACAACGAACAACGCCGCGGGCAGAATCACATCCGGCAGGCTCGCGTGGCGGCCGAACAGAATGAACGGCGCGCGGTCGCGCGGCTCGCCGCCGGCGACTTCCAACGTCACGTCGAAGATGCGCAACGCCCCGTAAAACAGTGCGGCGGCCCACCCGCGCTGCAGGCCGTAGTTCCACGTTTCAAAGCGCTCGCGCCCGGCGCCGAACCACACGCCGCTGAACAGCCACGCCAGAAACGCCACCAGAATGCCGAGACTTTCGCAGACCAGGTACAGCGTCAGGAAGCAGAGACAGCGCACGTACGCGTACGAATTGCGGCGCAGCACGTCCAGGACGACAACGATCGCGAGGAGCGGCGGAAACGCCGCGACGGCCAACGCCGTCAACACGAAATACGCCGGGATCACGGCCGCGCGCCGCGCCCAGTGCTTCGCGTTTTCGGCGAAATCAGTCAATCGCCCCTCGGCGCCGCGACGACAGCCGTTCGCGCCCAACTAGCAAGAATTTATGTAAAAAGTATAAGACGGCGCCGGGGTTTGGCAAACCGCGGCGGACGCGGCCCCACGTCTTTCCGTCTGCCCTCTTCTGGTTCCGGGCTTCGCTGGAGCGCGGCAAGCGGCGCCCCTTCATCTGCCTTCCGAATTCTGTCTCCTGACTTCTGACTTCTGACTCCTTCCCCCTCACGCCACGATCGATTCCGCACCCATGACGCGGGCGATCGCGCCGTTCCGCCACTCCGCCAGGAGCACGGTGCTTACGCCGGTAAAGTCGTCGCGCACGACCTCGACGAACGTCCGCGGCTTGTGCGCTTCGCACCACGATCCGCAATTGGCGTAGAGAAACGGCTTTCCCGCCTCCGACGTGCGCCGTTCGAGCGCGGCTTCGTGAGCGTGGCCGAAAACGACGATGTTCGCCGCGCAGTCGGCCGCGACGGTCGGCGCAACGACGTCCAGTTTGTGTTCCGCCTCGAAGGCTTTTGCGGCCCGCGCCAGGTCCGTCGCCGCCTCCCATTTGCTGAACAGCCCGTGGAACCGCTCGCCGACGGTCTCGATGGTGACCGCCGGCGGCGCGCCGCAACCGTCGGGCAGGACGATCTGCGCTTCGGGCGGCGCCATCGCGTCGGCCGCCACCAGATCCCAGGCCGTTCGCGCCACCGATATCTTGTGAAAGATGCCTAGAATGTCGCGAAAGATCGCGCGGCGCGCGACCGGGGAATGCGGCGGGGCTGCGCCGGCCGCCGGCCGTTCGCGCCAGGCCCAGAGGCGCGTCATGAAATATCCGAGAGGCAATTCGCCGGCGAGGGGTTGGGACGAATCGGGGGCGTTGAACATGCCATAGACGTGGCCGTGTTCCGCGCGTACGCGGCCCTTTTCGAACACGCTGGCGAACGCGATGTTCGGCAGATAGCGGGCGAGGATTTCCGCCGTCATGTCCATATCATGATTGCCGGGCAGATAAATGGTGCGTGCTTCCGGGTTGGCGGACAACGTCTCCAGCGCCGTCATGACCGTCTTTCCAGCGTGCGACGCGAGCAGTCGATCCATGGTGGGCGGTTTCATTTCGATCGGACAAATCCACGTGTCGAAGATGTCGCCGAGCAGAACCACTTCGGCGACGTCGGGGTCGGCGTTCACGGCCCGCACGAACGAGGCGAAATCGTGTGCGGCCTCGTCCTCGTCGAGCACCCACGCGAACTGCCGGCCGCCGGTCGAGTCGTCGGCGATCACGCCCAGGTGCAGATCGCTCGCGAAAATCGATTTGTTGCGCGGCATGTCAACCCCCTTCAATGATTAGAATCGGCTCATCGTGTCACAACTCCCGGCGCGTTGCACGCACCCGCGGCCGCGGTGAGTGCGAATGGGAATCATGGGCAGCGTGGGAAACTTGGGAATTATGGGAAGCCTGCCGGCTGCCGATCGCTCACTGTTCACTGCTCACTGATCGCTGCTCGCTGCCCTTACAGCACGGTCGCCGCCAGTTCCGCCAGCGGACTGCGCTCGCCCTTGACGAGCGTGACGTGGCCGGCGAGGGTCTGCCCCTTCATGCGTTCGACGACGTAGGTGAGCCCGTTGGAATTGGAGTCGAGATACGGGTTGTCGATCTGGTACGGGTCGCCGGTGAGGACGATCTTGGTGCCCTCGCCGACCCGCGTGATCGTCGTCTTGATTTCGTGCGGCGTCAGGTTCTGCGCCTCGTCGATCAGCAAGAATACGTTGGGGATCGACCGGCCGCGGATGTACGTGAGCGCTTCGAGTTCGATCCGGCCTTCCTCCATATACTCGTTGAGCCGCGTGTACTGCGCCGCCTTGTCGGTCGGGCTCGCCAGCAGAAACTCCAGGTTGTCGAAGATCGGCTGCATCCACGGGCGCAGCTTTTCCTCGAGATCGCCGGGCAAAAAGCCCAACTCGCGCCCCAGCGGATAAATCGGCCGGCTGACCAGCAACCGCTGATACACCGGTTCGTTGACGACCTTGTGCAGCCCGGCCGCCAGCGCCAGCAACGTCTTGCCCGTGCCGGCCATGCCGACCAGCGTCACCAGCCGCACGCGGTCGTCGAGCAGCAGTTCGAGGGCCATGCGCTGCTCGCGATTGCGATACGTGATGTTGCAGATCTGATGTTTGAGCTTGCGCAGCAGCTCGAGGCGCGCGGCGCTCGGGTCGAGGCGCGTCAGGGCGCTGGTCTTCTCGTCGGTTTCGGCGATGAGGTGGACGAATTCGTTCGGATACAGCCGCGGCTGCTCCTCCTCGCCCGGCGCGACCGCGCCCCATTGCGCGGCGTAGAGCTTCTTGATCGGCTCGGCGTCAATGATGTTTTCCTGATACATCCGATCGATGAGCGCGCCGGGAACCCGCATGTCGAAGCGCCCGGTGTACAGCTCGTCGATGTTGACCTTGGAATTCTCGAAGTCCTCGACGTCGAGGCCCAGCGCGTGCGCCTTCAGCCGCAGGTTGGTGTCCTTGGTGACCACGATGACGCGTTCTTCGGCGCCGATTTTTTCCAGTTCGCGTTTGAGATCGAGCGCGCACCAGAGGATGCGGTGGTCGGCGTTGTTTTCCAGCAGCACGCCGTTGACGTTAACGTCTTTGTGGGAGCCGATGTCGACGCGCACCGTGCCGCCGGATTCGAGTTTCACGCCGGCGATCAGGTTGCCCTTGACGCGCAGTTCGTCGAGGTAGCGGCTCGTCAGGCGGGCGTTGCGGCCGATTTCGTTGAAGTCCTTCTTGAAGCGGTCGATTTCTTCAATGACCGTGATCGGAATGACGACGATGTTTTCCTGAAAAAGAAACAGCGCCCGCGGATTGTGCAGGAAGACGTTGGTGTCCAGAACGAAGTGTTTGAGCATCCCGACCCCTTTCTAGGTTGACAAACCGAGCACGCGGCGAAAGTGCGCCAGCGTCCACGTTTTCGCCAGAGCGACCAGGGCGAACGAACTGTAATGCCCGACCGGCAGGCAGCGCCACTCCGGCCGGCCGAACGCGTTCCAGGTGTCCGCGGCGGCCTGGATGTTGACGATGCCGTCCGGCCAGCCGTTGATCATCAGCAGCCGCGCCGGCTCGACGCGTTCGGCGTACGTGAGCGGGTCGACCGCCTGCATGTATGCGCGCTCGAACTGCTGCAACTCGGCGCGGTTCGCGAGGCCGTACCGCTGCGTCATGGCGTTGCGGAACCTGACGACGCGCGAGTAATGCGAGGTCTCCAGAATCTTCGGCAGATTGCCCGACGAGACCAGCATGCCGGTCGCCTGGATGCGGCCGTCGGCCTCGGTGACGAGCGCGGCGATGATGCCGCCGAGGCTGACGCCCATGACCGCGATTTTGTGGGGATCGGCCTCCGGGCGGGTCCGGAGAAAATCCATCGCCCGGCGCACGTCGATCACCGCCTGGCGCATCAGATCGACGTTGTATTCAATGCTCTCGCGCGGATTGAAATAGCCGTCGCGGCGGTAGAAGGCCATGGTCGTGAAGCCGTGCTGGGCGTAGTACTCGGCGAAACTCCGCACCAGCCACATCGGCCCGCCCGTCTGCGGCAGGCAGAGCAGGACCGGCGCCTTGCCGCCCGGCTTCTTTTGCGCGAAGTAGTAGGCCTTGGCCACGATGCTGTGCAGTTCGGCGAAATCGCGCGTGCGGAACTTGACGATGCTGACCTGGTAATCCGCCCGCTCCTCCACCGGCTCCCACTCGACGGTGAAGGGCGCGTGCGGGTCGTACGCGAACGCCGCCAGCTCCGGCCGGCCGACGGCCGGCGGCGGCTCGGTCCGGTCGAGAGCGCCCCAGTAGGGCGTGTGCATGCACGCGACGGCGGAGCAGAGCAGCCAACCGGCGACCGCCGCGCGCCAGCGGAGCATCCGAAACCCGGCCTTCTTGAGGGCGATCGCGTGGTTCATGAGTTACGGAAAACTATCACGGCCCAGCGTTTGCCGCAACGCGGCGGCGCGGCGACAGTCAGAAGTGAGAAGTCAGAACTCGCAAGGCAGAAGTCCGTTGCGGAGAGCCCCGGAGGGGCGCTGGTCAATGGCCCGGGGTTAGTCCCGATGGACGGTTGGATTTACGCCAACCTTAGGCTGACGATCCATAGCAGCCAGCCGGCGACGAACACGCCGCCCCACACGGCCGCCGCGCCCGCCTTGATCTTGCCCTCGGGCGTCAGGCCTTTCCAGATGAACTCGAACGCGGCGCCGACCCACAAAACGAAGCCGAGCAGCGCGGCCATCGCCCAGAACCGCGACGGGTCGAAGCTTTTTTGCAGCAGTTTCAGTTGCCGATCGAATGCGCGCGCATCGCCGAGTTGCGATGCTTCCATCGCCGCGATGTTCGTTTCCGAAAGCGCAATCACGGCCGGATAGGGCTGATAAAGGCCGCGCGCCGCGTACAAGCCGCTGCGCAACACGCGCCAGGCGTGGAGCGCGCCGGCCACGTCGCCGGCCGCGGCCCGCATCGCCGCCATTTTCTCCAGCGCGTCCACGGCCCGCGCGACGTCCGGGCTGCCCGGCCAATACATGTGCAGGGCGCGATCGTAGAAGCCGACAGACTCGTCGTTCTGACCGACCGCCGCCAGTTCGTCGGCCTTGTTTCGCGCCAGGCGGCCGTCGATCGCCACGCGCGCCCAGGCCATGAGCAGCACGACGATCGCCACGCCGCCGAGCAGTCGGATTTTTTTCGCCACGCTACGCTCCCGCGCAGAACCAGCGCGATTCTAGCCAACGGGCCGGCTTCCCGCAAACGCGGGCGTCGTCGACATCTTCCCGTTCATGGCGAGCGCGACGCCTTGAAAACCGCGCGGTTTTGACCTATCAAAGATCGTCAGCTACGCAGGACTTTCGCCGAAATTCCGGATCGGGTCGACTATGGGCATCTTGCGCATCAACTGGTTCATTCATCAGATGTTGACCGCCCATGCGCTCGATCGCACGCGGCTGATGGCGCTGCAGCAAAAACGCTTTCGGGCCCTGCTGCGCCACGCCGTGGCGAACGCGCCTTTCTATCGCGAGAAATATCGCGGCCTCGACCTGGAAAACTGCCGGTTGGCGGATTTGCCCATCGTTTCGAAGAAAGAGATGGTCGAGAACTTTGACGATTTCGTCACCGACCGGCGGCTGAAAAAGGCCGAAATTCGCTGCTGGCTCGAAGACCGCAGCCACCTCGGCCGCATGTACCGCGGCCGGTTCATCGTCTTCCACACCTCGGGCACGACCGGCGAAAACGCCTTGGTGGTGTACGATCGGCGCGGCCTCGATTACGTGCACGCGGCGGTGATGGCCCGCCACACGCTGCCGGAAGAGCCGTCGGCCTGGAAGCGGACGATGATCTTCCTCGAACTTCTGCTCGTGCAACGGCAACGGATCGCCACGGTCGTAATGACCGGCGGGCCGTATCCGGCGTACACGGCGGCGCTGTACACGCCGCGGCTGCACCACCTGTTCGTCACGCAGAAAATCTTCTCGTTGCGCGACCCGCTCGACAAAATCGTGGCGGACCTCAACGAATTCCAACCCGACGCCATCGTCTCGTACCCGTCGCTGCTCGGCGTGCTGGCGCGCGAGCAACTCGCCGGCCGGCTGCGGCTGCACTTCGACCGCTTCACCTCGACCGTCGCCGGCACCAGCGAGCCGCTGTCCGAAAAGACCAAACAACTCGCGCGCGCCGCCTGGAGCCGCGAGGTGCAGGACACCTACGGCACGGCCGAGTGCTTCGCCCTGGCGCGGTCGTGCCGGCGCTTTAAACGCATGCACGTCATGGAAGATCTGTGCATCGTCGAGGCCGTCGATCGGCACGGCCGGCCCGTTCCCGACGGCACGCCGGGCGACAAGATTTTGCTCACCAACCTGTTCAACAAGGTCCAGCCCTTCATCCGCTACGAGGTTGGCGACGTCACCGGCTTTTCGACCGAGATCTGCGATTGCGGCCTGCCGTTCCGTACGCTGCTGCCGGTCGAGGGCCGGATCGACGACGTGTTCTACATCGATCGCCCGGGGGGCGGCTACGACGCGGTGCATCCGTACATTTTCCTCGGCCCGATCGTCGAGTTGTCCGAGGTCCGCGAATTTCAACTCGCGCAAACGGGCCGAAACGAAATCACCTTCTTCTACGCGCCGACCGATTGCGCCGCGGACCTCGAGCCAAAAGTCCGCCGCACCCTGGAAGAAGGCCTGACGCGCGCCTCGCTGCTCGGCCGCGTCGCTCTGCGGCTGCAGCGCGTCGAGGAAGTCGACCGCGACGCTCGCTCCGGCAAGTTTCGGCAGATCATTAGCCGGGTGGGCCCGCCAGCCGATTTGGACGACGGGGTGCGGATGGAGCACTGAGAGCGCGGAAGTCGGAAGCCGGAAGCAAGCAGTCAGAAGTCGCACGCCGGTCTGGTTTGGTTTCGCGCCGGAGTGGTGATATTTATGACGATTACGCGCTAATGGGATTTATCCGACCTATAGGACCCATACGGCCCATAGGTCCTATTTGGCCTATAGAAACCATCGATTCTCTTCGTAACCCGGAACGATCGTTGGGCACTACGTCACGAGGGCCGCGCCCCTTGATTCGTGTCCCGGCTGTCATTTGTGTAATCTGTGCAATCCGTGGATAAACATGACATTCATGCGCGCAAAGCGCGCAGGTCGAGCCCCAAGGGGCGCCGTCCCCGGCGGCCCGGTTCGACATCGGCCCCCGTTCGTAATAGATTTGTTCGCCACGGCGAAGAATAAGGAGAACCCGCGATGGGCAATTTGTCCTTTTCGTCCCAAATGGCCGACATAATCGCTCCTCTGATCGAAGACCGCTTGCGGCGGGAAATCGGCGCATCGTCGCCCGTGCCGTACGTCGTCGAGCGCGGCGACGGCCCCGGCGCGGCCGTCGGCGGCGCGCTGGCCCGAGTCGTCCACGCCGTCTTCGGCGGGCGGGCCGAGCAGTTGTTCGTGATCGCGTTCGACGTGGCCGGGCTGAAACCGTTCCAATTGCACGCGGGCGTCGACAAGCAGGGGCTGGGCGCGCGCGTTGGCGTGCTGCTTTACTCGGCCGCGCTGGCAAAACCTATCGCCGGCGAAGCCGAACTCGAAGTCCCGCTCACGGTGGGCCGCGCCAAATTCGCCGGCGACGCCGCGGCGGCCGGCCGGCTCAACGCCCGCGTCGATTTGCTCAAGCGGGTCGCCAAATTTTCGCGCACGAATTCCGACGCCGGCGGCGTCAGCCGCATCATCCCGCGCCTGTTTCGGATCGTGCCGCAGGACGGCGGGGCCCTGCTGCTCGCGCTAACGCTCGGCCGGCCTGGCTGCCTGGGTTTCAGCGAGTCGCTGGATGCGCGGGAGTTCGCCGACCTGGCGGCGGCGATCGAAGCCGTGCTGTAACGAACCCGCCTCGGCTCTATTTGGCTGTCGCCGACGACCGCATCCCGCCGTTGGCTTGCAGTTCTGATTTTTCTTGCCGTGAAGACGCAATGAACGCGAGGAAAAAACCATCGGCCTCTCCATTCATGGCGTCTTTTGCGTCTTCGCGATGAAAAATCCTCAACGTCCGACCCATGTAATGCATCGGCGTCATTGACACCGCCGCGCGCGCCATTAGCGTTCGAAGATGTTGGTGTACCTCTCGGGGCCGCATCGGTTGCGGGCGCGACATGGTGAAGCCGCGGAGCGGCGGTTCCGGCGGCCGGCGGAAACAGCGAACGCCGCGGTCGGCGGCGGGCGGGGGCGGCCATGAGCGCCGTCGCCGAGTTCGTCGAGCGGCAGCCGGCCGACGCCAAAGCGCCGGTCGACAACAAGTGGCTGGTCGCGGGCTCGGTCGCGGTCGGCGCCATGATGAGCGCGATCGACACGTCGATCGTCAACGTGGCCATGCCGCACATCCGCGGCTCGGTCGGCGCGACGATCGAGGAAATCACCTGGGTCTCGACCGCGTACATCATCGCCATGGTGATCGTCATGCCGCTGACGGGCTTCCTGGGCTCGTTCTTCGGCCAGAAACAGGTGTACGTGGCGTCGCTGGTCCTGTTCATCGCCGGCTCGGCGCTGTGCGGCATGGCGCACACCCTGGCGACGCTGGTGATTTTCCGCGCGATCCAGGGCCTCGGCGCGGGGGCGATCCAGCCGACGCAGCAGGCGATCTTGCGGCAGACGTTTCCGCAGCACGAGCAGGGCATGGCCATGGCCATGCTCGGCATGGTGCTGATGCTCGGCCCGGCGATCGGCCCGACGCTCGGCGGCTGGATCACCGACAACTACAGTTGGCAGTGGATCTTCTATATCAACCTGCCGGTCGGCGTTCTCGGTCTGTTTATGGTGGCTCAATTCGTTCACGAGCCGGACGACATCCGGCTGGCCAACCACGCGCGGGCCGAGGCGCAGCGCAAAAATCTCGATTGGCAGGGCGTGGCGCTGATTACGGTCGGCGCGGCGACCATGCAATACGTTTTGGAAGAGGGGCAACGCAACGACTGGTTTCAATCGCGGGAGATTTCGCTCATCGCGTTTGTCGCCGCCGTTGCCTTGGCTGCGTTCGTCGTGCGGGAACTGACCGCGCCCGCGCCGGTCGTCAATCTGCGGCTGTTCCGCGAGCGCACCTTCATGGCCGGCACCGTCATGGGCGGCATGCAATTCGCGGTGCTGATGAGCAGCATGTTCCTGATGCCGCTGTTCATGCAGGAAATTCTCGGCTACAGCGCGACGCAATCCGGCTTGCTGCTGGCGCCGCGGGCGCTGGTGATGATGGCGCTGATGCCAGTGATCGGCCGCCTCTACAACAAGGTGCGGCCGGCGGCGATGATCGGGGCCGGCATCGTGCTCATCGCCATCGGGTCGTTCCAGCTCAGCCGCGTCACGACGCAGACCTCGTTCGCCGACCTCGTGTTCCCGATGATCACCACCGGCGTCGGTTTCGCCGCTTTGTTCGTGCCGCTGCTGACCGTCTCGATGTGCTGCATCGAACGCAGCCAGTTGGTCGACGCCGCCGGCATGAACTCGTTTTTCCGCCAGGTCGGCGCCTCGATCGGCATCACCGTCTTCGCGACGCTGCTGACCCGCTTCACGACGCAGGCGCGGGCCAGCATCGGCTGGCACGTCACGCCGCTGCGGCCCGAGGCGATGATGCAGCTTCAAGCGCTGCAGCAACGCGCGACCGGCCTCGGCTTCGGCACGGCGGCGCGGCACGCGTCGATGATGTTCCTGGACGGCCGCGTCTCGGCCCAAGGCGCCATCCTCGCCTTCGAAAAATCCTTCATGCTGCAAGGCCTGTGCTTCCTGGCCATCCTGCCGCTGCTGGCGTTTCTGTGGAAAACCCGCAGCACGGACAGCGAAAAACCGACCGGCGGGGCGGAGTGAGCGCAACCCGTCGATTTCGGCGCTCACATCACACAAAGCCGCCGCAGAGACGGACAGAGATTCATTGGCAACGCTGCTGAAAATGGACTGACCATTGACCCCTGGTGTGACAAATGACGCGCGCGCCTGCGCGGCCCGCCGGCCGGATGCAGCAGGCCATTCGTAGCGCCAACGGCGCGAATTATTACCACGAGGGGTCGGAGTAATGGTTTAACTGTAGACAACGAGATCGCCAGGGAGGACAAGAGAACAGGAAGAGGAGCGCGGCGGCAACGCGTTGCAGCCGCCTCTTTGTCCTCTCTGCTCTCTCTGTGTCTGAAGTCAACACCCCATTCATTTCCCCGGCGTTGCCGTAAGGCAATCCTGGCGGATATTTGCCATCACAAACGATTTGAAAGTGTCGTACGGACAATCGGCGACCCCGCAGGCGGGGATCGTCATCTGCTGCTGGAGCGGCGGAGTTTGCAGCGTCAGCGCCGTGCCGTTCCGCATTTGGTCCAAGGAAGGGACGACGTAGAAAAGACGCACAATGTATTGTCCGGCGGCCGACGATTTGTGCAGTTCGAAAACCAAGGCGCCCGTCGGGGCCGGATCGTCGGGTTGGTATCCTGCCATCTGCCAGTGGACGCCCAGGAATTCGCCGATATTTGCGACATTCGGCGTATCGTGTCCCACAAACATCGTAAATTTGCTGTTCGCCGGGGCCAGCGCAGCCGCGTCCTTCGTCCCGGTGAGGGCCTGGTCCATGGTCCCGATGGTCTGTCGCATGAGGTTGGAAACGCTCGCCTGCGTGTACGACGGAAGACAGTTGAAGTATTTGAAAAACGCGACGTTCAGCGCCGTCAATTCATAAAGGCCGCCCGCCGGCATCGCGCCCCAGGCGAAACACTGCGCGCCGGGGGTGGCGGGACAGTCCGCGGCGGGCATCCCCTCAGCGTATTCAAGCTCGAATGTCTCCGTGAGTTCGCTGGCGAGTGCGAATAGGGCGAAAGTCGAAATTGCCGCCACGTCTTTCACCAGCGCGGAACTGTCCGTTACATCCCACAGCAACTGGAACTGCGAGGCGTATTGGGTCTTGAGGCAACTCGGATCGCCGCCGGTCATTTTCTGCAGCGCCGCCATATCGGTGCTGAAATCGGACTTGCACAGTCCCGCATCGACGGTCTCGAAATATGGATCGGGCGCCGCGGCGGCAAATTGGACCTGAACGCCGCAATCGGGTGTTTTTTCGCCCTGAAACATCCCGTCGAGGTACCCCTGGGCCGTTTGTTTCGTTCGTTCGTCAGTGTCGGCGTAAACATACACGGCGCCGTCGTCCGGGCAGGTTCCGCGCGCGGGCAACAGGCCCTGGCCGGCATAATAATCCCGATACCAAGACCCCAAATCCGTCGCGACCTGTTTTCCTTTGGCCGAAAGGTAGCCGGGGACGTCGGCCGGCGGCGACCAGTCGGGAAACCCCTGGGGGCGGCCCGTGAAAAGATTCATCACGGTATTTGGCAAGGTCGGGGATCTGATCCCGTGCCGACTTACCGCAACGACCGAGAGCAGTTCCGTATCGGCCGCGTCGTCGTTGTCGTCGTCCGCGGGCGACACATCGTCGTCGGTGGGCGAGGCATCGTCGTCGACCTGGGGGGGCGACGACGAACTCGACGACGGGGCGCAGTTGAGGGCCAGTAGGGCGATAATCGTCAGCGCCATCAACGAGAACAGCCATAACGACCGCGGGAACATTCGTTTCATCGAGACCTCTGCGTGTTGACTGCAAAAACACCGAAGCGACCACTCGCTAACGAAATGCTAACAAATTCCTAACCAATCTACAATCTGAAGCGAAGTGGTCGGCATGACGGGCTAACTTTAGACGGAGAGGGCGCAGAGACAGCGCACAGAGGACACAGGGGCGGCCGCAGCGCATCGCGCGCGATGCGCTGCGGCCGCACTCATCTCCGCACCACTGTCGCGCGATTTCTCGTTTTGACGCAGAGATTTTCGGGACAGCCACAGATTGCGCAGACTTACGCTGATGCACGGGCCACGGTCGGCGCCCAACAAGGCGGGACACGTCATGGCCCGTGCCGTATCGGCGGTCATCTGCATTCATTTGTGGCAATAAAGACCTTTGGTTGCAGTTCCAAGGGCTGCGCTAAGTTTAGACTTCCATTTCCGAGCCGTTGACAGCGAAGCGGACGCCGAAGATCATCATTCCACAGACCAAATCCGCCATGCCCAGCGAACTCGCCAGTTTGGGCCTGGTTGCGGCGCCATGCCCCGGCGCCGCCAGCGCGAATGGGTCGAAAGAGAAGGGAGATGGGCGACGATGCGAGATCTGAAAAAAGTGGATGAGGCGTGGCGCTGGGTCGACGAAGCCGGCAACGCGGTCGGCGGCGCGGTCAGGGCCTCGGCCGTCCTCCGGCACTTCGGATTCGCGACGCCCACCGGAAGGCATGGCGGCGGACTGCCGTCGTTGCAACTCGTCCGGGGAAATCCGGAGAACGACCGCCTCGTGGTCGCGAAAGCTTTCGGCGCGGCGTGGGGCGGCGATTTTCTGTTGTCAAAAGAGCCGGCCGATTGCGTCAAGTTTTATGGCTCCGACGCAGAAGTGGTGGACGAACTGTTGCAATCGCAGCCGCCGGGTTATGCGACCGAACTGCTGGAAGCGGGGAAAAAAGAGGCGCGCGCCCGGGTGGATATTGCAGCGCTGGCGGCGATCGCGGGTCTCGAGGTGTTCGTTTCGCGAGGCTCGGCCGCGTTTTGGACGCGAGAATACGGCGAGTTCGATGAACTGCCGGAAAAGTGGTCGCTGCTGCGCAAGGGCGACGCGCGAATGACCCGCGAGGTGAGAAAAGGCCCGCACTGGGTCTACAAGCAGCGGACGAAAAAATACACCGAGGAAATTGGGACGCTGGCGCCGGAGGCGAACATCGAGGACGCCTACTTCCGCCTGGGGGGCGTGGAAAGTTCGCGCGAGCGCGAAGAAAAAAAGGCCGAGCAAATCGCCGGGCGGAAGCGGGAATTCACCGAAAAATTTCAGCAAGCCGTCCGCCGGCGCTTTCCGCGCATTCCGGACGCCGCCGAGCAGGAGGTGGTTCAACGGGCGCGCAACGCCGGACGCGTCGGCAACGCGGACTGGTTGTGGTTCGCCCCGAAGGACCAGGTCGAACGCCGGTTCGACGACGCGGCCGAACTCGCGGTTCGCGCGCACGCGCGGCACAACTTCACCCGTTACGACCAACTGGCGGATTCGCTCGGCAGAGAAGCGGCGAGGCTGTCCGTGGCGGATAAAATCGATGATGTGCTGGCCGCTTGGCGTGGGGAAAGCCCTGACGATTCGGAGTAAGCGCGGCAATATCGAGAAACCCCGGGATTGGTCCCTGGGAGCCGGCCGCAGAGCAGGGATGCTCATGCGCTCCCGGCGCCGATGAGACTTCGTCCCTTGATATGTCATTCCCGCGAAGGCGGGAATCCAGGAATATCGCTTGCCGAGCGAGCCGCGCGCGACGCGCGCGAGGTTGTCGAGCGCAACGGCCGGCGTGTCGGACCGGTCGGACGTGTCTGGCCAGTCAGACTACGAGCGCCGCAATGCGGTTTGCCGCGGGCTGGCGCGGGCGGCCGTTTTTCACTCGCCGTTTGGCAAATCGACGGAATAAACGCGGCCGTCGCCGTCGACCATCGCGAGCCGCCGCGCCCGCGCCCACTCGACGGGGTCCATGTAGCAGTAAAACGCCTTGATTTCGCCGGGCTGAAGTTCGTGCCGGCCGTGCGGCAGCAGATGTTCGTAACGTTTGACGCCCTCATCGGTTTCCAGATCGAAAAAACTCGGCACGATGACAGGCCGGTCGCCGCGGTTGACGACCTGCACCTCGAGATTCTGATCGGCGGCCTTCAGACCACAGCAGGTCTTGAAGCCGAAAACGGCCTCGCACGCGGAATTCATGATGACGCGAAGGGTCAGCATAATGGATTAACTTTAAACACAGAGGGCGCAGAGGGAAGGCGCAGAGACCTTAGCGCGGCCTTCGGCCGCAACCAAATGATTTTTCTTTAGCCGCAGATTGCGCAGATTGGCGCAGATTTGCGGGCCGGGAAATCGAAATTTCGGCGGCCGAAATTTCGCCCCGGCCCGCCACGCTAATCTGCGTTCATCGGCGTAATCTGCGGTTGTATTCAACTTTCCAAATTCTTCGCGCCGAGCGAAGAAATTCGCGGATAGTAGTACAGAGAAAACACAAGGGATTTTTCAATTTATTAATAGACCGAAAAATTCCGACTCTGTGTCCTCTGTGCTTAAAGTTCCATTCTCTCCCCGCCCCTAATTCATCTTCCCCACAATTGCGATGCTGCACACATTCATAAACGGGAAGCCGCCCAAATTGTGGGTGAGGCCGAAGCGCGGGTCTTTGAGTTGGCGCGCGCCGGCGCGGCCATGGAACTGCAAGTACATTTCGTAGATCATGCGCAAGCCCGAGGCGCCGATCGGATGGCCGAAGCATTTGAGGCCGCCGTCGACCTGGCAGGGCACGCCGCCGTCGAGGTCGTAGAAGCCGTCCATCGTGTCTTTGATCGCGCCGCCGCGCGGCGAAATGTGCAGGTCTTCGTAGGTCACCAGTTCGGTGACGGAAAAGCAGTCGTGCACTTCCATCATGCTGATTTCGGCGCGCGGGTCGCGGATGCCGGCTTCGCGGTAGGCCATCGTGCTGCACTTGTCGGTGGTCATGAAGTGGTCGCCGTCCCACTCGTTGAACGCCCGTTCCTCGCCGCTGCTCAGCGCCAATTGGAGCGCCTTGACGGTGACGAGGTCTTGGAAGCCCATTTCCCTGGCTTTTTCGACGGTCGTCACCAGCGCGCACGCGGCGCCGTCGCTGACCCCGCAGCAGTCGAAAAGGCCCAGCGGCGAGGCAATGATCGGCGCCGCCATGATCTGCTCGACGCTGACTTTCTTGCGCAAATGCGCCTTCGGATTGAGCGCGCCGTTGGCGTGGCTTTTCGCCGAGACGTGCGCCAGCGCGCGCTTCATCTCGATGTCGGCGACTTTGTATTTCGCGCAGTAGGCGCTGGCCAGTTGCGCGAAGACGCCGGGCGCGGTCAGGTTCGGGTTCCACAGCCAATTGAGCGTGCCGCCGCCGGAGCCGGGGTTCGGCAGGCCGCCGTAACCGGTGTCTTTCAGTTTCTCGACGCCCATCGCCAGGCAAATATCATAGGCGCCGGACGCCACGCCGTACACCGCGCCGCGAAACGCCTCCGTGCCGCTGGCGCAATAATTTTCGACGCGCGTCACCGGAATGCGCGGCAGCCGCAACGCGACCGACAACGGCAGCGCGCTTTTGCCGACGTTGATTTCCTCCATGCACGTCGCGAGCCACGCCGCCTGGATTTCCTTACGGTCGAGGCCGGCGTCTTGCAGGCATTCCAGGAACGCTTCGACCATCAGTTCCTCGGCGCCCACGTCCCAGCGCTCGCCGAAGCGCGTGCAGCCCATGCCGATGATCGCGACTTTATCTTTGATTCCGGTGGCCATGACGCCTCCTTGGTTAAGGCAGGATGGGAATTCTAAACACAGAGGGCACGGAGGAAGACACGGAGCGCACGGAGAAATGTCGAAATGTCAATCCTCTGTGATCTCTGTTTTTTCTCTCTGTGTTCTCTGTGTTCAAAACGGACATATCGCAACCTACCGCTGGGCCGGCGCCGCGATCGGCGTCGCTTTCCAGAAGTAACCGGTGAAGCCGCGCCCTTCGTCAGTGTAACGCTTGCGGAAGGTCATCCGCATCGGCTGGCCGACGTGGACATCGGCCAATTCGCAGTCGGTGAAGTCGGCCATGAAGCGGCCGCCGCCCTCGAATTGGACCATGCCGTAGATCGCCGGCGGGTCGACCGAAACCGCGAGCATGTCGCCGGTGAAGGTTTTCACGATCGCCGGCACGTCCGCAAATTCGTAATCGACCTGCGTGTCGACGGCGAGGCACTGCGGATTGACGCAGATGTTCATCTTCGGAAATTGCGGCGTGCCGCATTGGGTGCATTTGCCGCCAACGAGGCCCAGCAGCATTTTCCGTTTGCGCCAGAGCGTGGTCATCGCGGTTTGCGTCGGCGCCTCGGCGCGAATGCCCATCTCGGTCGGCACGAGATTGCGGAACTTCAGGAACTTGGCGTAATTGTCGACCGGCTTCTTGTTGGCCAGCGAGCCTTTGACGCCGGACCGCGCCGGCAGCTTCGCGATGGCGTCGGTCGCGCGGAAATAGAGCGCGTCGCAGCCCTGGCCGAAACCGACGACGAGAATCCGCTCGCCGGGCTTGGCCGTTTCCAGCGCCGCGGCGAGCAGCAGCAGCGGATGCGCGGCGCCGGTTTCGCCGCACACGTCGTGCAACGCGTCGACGAGCTGCGCCGGCGCGGCGCCGAGGGCCGCGGCGATCTTGCGATGCTCGGCCTTGAACACGCAGGGGAAGGCGAACTTGTCGACGTCTTTCATCGAGATGCCGAGCTTGCCGAAGAGGCCCGTCACCGCCTCGGGCACGAGCTTGGCGAAACCTTCGTCGCGCACCCAACGCTCTTCCCACGCGTAGTCGTAGGTCTTGCCCGCGCCGCGGTAGTGGTCGACGAAATCGTGGGTCGTCGAGTGCGCGCCGAGGAATTCGGCGACGACGTCGGCATTGCCGATCAGCGCCGCCGCGGCGCCGTCGCCATACCACATTTCGGGGAAATTCGCCGACCTCGTTTCGCGCCGGTCCGCCGCGACGGCCAGCGCCTGCGCGCAGTCGCCGCTCTTCACCGCGGCCAGCGCCGCCAGCAGCGCGCCCGTGCCGGCGCGCAACGACCCGCCGAGGTCGGCCGAGGTGAGGTCGTCGCGCAAATTGAGCGCGGTCTTGACGACGCCCGCGTTCGAGCGGTCGGCGAAGGGCAGGGTCGTCGAACCGAGCCACAGCCCGCCGACGGTGCTTTTGTCGCGCCCGCGCAAGCAATCCTGCGCCGCCGCGACGGCCATGGTCAGGCTATCTTCGTCCCAGTTGCAGAACGAGCGTTCGCCCTGCGCTGCCGTGATCAGCGCCGGCGCGAACCAGCCCATGCTCTGAAAAATGCTCAGCCGGGAAAGCCGCAGCCGGGGAATGAACGCCCCGAAAGATACGACGCCGACCATGTTCCGCGCCTCCGTCGCTCGGGCGAACTCATCGTTCGCCCCGGAAAAATGCCGCCGCCGCCGATTTGCGCGAGCGATTTTGCTTCGATTCCGCGCACCGCGTCCGGCGACGTACTTAAACTGCTGTTGAGGAAATCGACGTTGCAACCGGGATCGATCATACCGCGCTCTTTTTGGAGAACGCAAGATGCCCTGCTTCCATTGCATGGGCTTCTTTGCTATAAAGACAACTCAGCAATCGATTCAACATATTTGGCGCAAGGCGGCGGGGAAGTTTCGCGACGGCCGGAATGGCCGAAGCGGCGCGGCGGACGGTCCGCCGGCGGCCGCACGGCGGCGCGGCCGGCGCTTCAATTCGGGTCCTAAAACACGGAGGGGCACTATGGATTTCATCGTGGCGGAACGCGACATTCAGTTCGTGCTGTTCGAGTATCTGCAAATGCAGAAGCTGCTCGAGTTCCCGAGGTGGAAAGACTACGACGTCGACACGCTCAAGATGACGTTGGCGGAGGCGATCAAGACGGCCACCGGCGTCCTGGCGCCGCTCAACGCGCCCGGCGACGAAGAGGGCTCGCACTTCGAGGACGGCAAGGTGATCACGCCGAAGGGCTTCAAGGAGGCGTACAAGCAGTACGTCGAGGCCGGCTGGCTGGGCCTGTCGAGCGACCCCGACTTCGGCGGCCAGGGGCTGCCCGTGACGCTGGGCCTCGCGTGCAGCGAAGCGTTCGTCAGCGCGAACAATTCGTTGACGATGGCCCCCGGGCTGACTCGCGGCGGCGCGGCCGTGATCGTCGATTACGGGTCCGAGGAGCAAAAGCAGCGCTACGTGGCGAAGGTGCTTTCCGGCGAATGGGCCGGCACGATGTGCCTGACCGAGCCGCAGGCGGGCACCGCGGTCGGCGACGTGCGCACGCTGGCGACGCCGGACGGCAACGGCGGCTGGAAAATCGTCGGCACGAAAAGCTTCATCACCTACGGCGATCACGATCTGACGAAGCAAATCATCCACTTGGTGCTGGCGCGCACCCCGGGCGCCCCCCCGGGAATCAAAGGCATCAGCCTGTTCATCGTGCCGAAATACCGCATCGGCGCTGACGGCGGGCTCGGCGAATTCAACGACGTGAAGTGCTCGGGCATCGAACACAAGATGGGCATCCACGCCTCGCCGACCTGCACGCTGAATTTCGGCGACGCGGGCCAGTGCGTCGGCGAACTGATCGGCGAGCGGAACAAAGGCATCGTCTACATGTTCAAGCTGATGAACGAAGCGCGCGTCGGCGTCGGCCTGCAGGGCCTGAGCCAGGCCGCGCTGGCGTATCAACTGGCGCTGAAATACGCCAAGGAGCGCGTGCAGGGCACCGACATCCTGGCGATGAAAGACCCGAACGCGCCGCGCATCGAGATCATCAAGCACCCCGACGTCCGCCGCATGCTGCTGTCGATGAAAGCGATCGTTGACGGCTGCCGCGCGCTGCTGTTGTCGGTGGCGTTTTTCGAAGACATGCTGCGGGCCACGAACGATCAGAACTGGCACATGCTCGTCGAGTTGCTGACGCCGGTGTGCAAAGCGTATTGCTCCGACCGCGGCTTCGAGGCGACCGCGACCGCGATCCAGGTGCTCGGCGGCTACGGCTACTGCACGGAATACGGCGTCGAGCAGCTTTGCCGCGACGCGAAGATCGCCTCGATCTACGAAGGCGCGAACGGCATCCAGGCGCTCGATCTGGTCGGCCGCAAGCTGGGTCAGGCCGGCGGCATGTTCTTCATGAATTTCATGAACCGCATGACCGACATGGTCAATGCGAATAAGGCCCATCCGGCGCTCGGCGACCTGATCGCGGACTTCGACAAGGCCAAGAACAAGCTCGGCGAAGTGACGATGAA
>CAZHPN010000089.1:0-22724 GCA_964534375.1 uncultured bacterium
TACAATTCGTAGGGCCCCGTGCCGGCCGGGGCGGCCATGGCCATCCACCTGGCGTCGTCGCCGTGCAGGATGACCGGGAATTCCTTGTCCGCCTGCTCGCCGCCGCCGCCCACCGCGAACACGTCCGACGCCGACGCGCCCCAGACGCCGCGCAAATCGTACGCCCCGCCCGGCGCGGCCGGCGCGTGCATCGCCAGCCACGCGGCGCCGCCGTCGTAGTGCAGAATCGTGCGCTTCGCGCCGACGGCGTAGACGTCGGTCGGCGACGCGCCCCAGACCGCCGCCAGGTCTTCGGCGACCCCGCGGCTTTCCGGCGCCCACGCGCTGCCGTCGAAGTGCAGGGTCAGGCCCGCCGTGCCCACCACGCGCACCTCGGTCGCCGAGGCCCCGCCGATCGCGTACGGCAACGAGCCGCCCAGCGCTTTCGCCATGGGCAAGGCCAACCAGGCCGTTCCGTCGAAATGCAGCACGCGGCCGACCGCGACGCCGTCGTCGACCGCGTAGCCGGTCGCGTACACATCCGACGATGAGGAGCCCCACACCGTTAGGAGCCGGCCGTTCTCGGCGCGGATGGACGCCGGCGCCCAGGCGGCGCCGTCGTAATGGAGCAGCGCGCCGACCGGTTGGTGGTTGGCGTCGAGCTTCGTGCCGACCGCGTACACGTCGCCGCCGGAAACGCCCCAGATGCCGTCAAAGGCGTAGTTGCCTTCCGGCAGCTTCATGGCCGACCACCGGTCGCCGTTGTAATGGAGAATCGTGCCCTGGTCGCCGACCGCGAAAATGTCCTTCGACGAATCGCCCCAGACGCCGTACAGCGTGTAGGCGCCGAACGAGGTGTGCATGCCGGTCCACGTCTTGCCGTTGTAGCGCTCGACCGCCCCGACGGAGGCGCCGGTCTTCGGGTCGAAGCACGTGCCGACCGCGTACACCTCGGTCGCCGAAACGCCCCACACGCCGTACACCGCGGAGCACCAGCCGACGCCGGTGATCGGCTTCCAGGCGTTGCCGTCGTACCGCATCGCCACGCCGTTCGGACCCGCCAGGTCGTACCCGACCGCGAACACGTTCGTCGCCGATGTGCCCCAGATGCCGGTCATCACCAGCGTCGCTGCGCCGGTCGTGCCGAACCACGACGCGCCGTCATAGTGAATGATCGTGCCGCCCTCGCCGACCGCGACCACCATGGGCGACGTCGGGTCGTACCAGATCGCGTGCACTGCGTTGCCCTGCGGCTGCGCGTTTTCCCAGCACCAACCGTCGGCGCTGCAAACGCCGAGACCGCCGCCGTTGCCGTTGCCGTTGTCGTCGTCGCCGGCTTGATCGTCATCCGACGCGACGAAATCGGCGGCGGCGCCGAAGCCGCCATTGTTGATGTCGGGCGCCAGCGAATTCTCGTGGCGGTAGATGCGAGTCAGATCGGACGTGTCTTTGACGTGCGAGGCGTCGCAAGCGGCGGCAACCGCAATCGCGAAACCAGCGGCCAGCAGCGTCAAGGTAAAGCGTGCATTCTTCATCGTCGTGCCCTCTGGACCTGAAATATCGCAAGGATGGCGCCAAGTCCGCCCGCGCGGCCGATTTCGCAAATTATTCGCTATTTATCAACAAGTTGCGGCGTTCGCCGCGGCGGAGGCGTCACATCGATCCAACGGCAAGAATTACCGCCCGGATTACGTTTTTACCGATGGTCGGGGATGATCTGCCCGTCCCAGGGAGACCATTGGAGCAAGGACTGCGTCGTGGCTGGGTCTCTCCGAGTTGAAGGCGCTTGAGGGCGTCACGGCTACTGGGCGGCGCCCTTTTGCCGTCGCGGCAAAGGTGTGCGCCTTGCTCTGCTGCTCTACGCCGACGTTATTGGATTTGACCCTTGTAGATCTTGACGATCGTGTCCAGCAAGGTCAGCGCGTCGTCCTCTTTCCGTTGGAAGCTGTTGCGGCCGATGATCGAGCCGAAGCCGCCGCCGTCGCGGATCGCGCGCGCCTCGTCGAAGAGGGCGTTGTCGTCGTCTTTCTTGGCCCCGCCCGAGAAAATGACGACGCGTTTGCCGTTGAACGCGCTCTGCACTACGTGCCGCACGCGTTCGGCCAGCGTCGCCCGCGGAATGGCGTACTTCTCGTAGACCTTCTTCGCTTCCGGCTGTTCGAGATGATCCGTCGGCAGCTTGACCTTGATGATGTGCGCGCCGAGCTGCGCCGCGAGCTGCGCCGCGTAGGCCACCACATCCAGCGCCGTTTCGCCCTCTTTCGAAATGCCCGTGCCGCGCGGGTACGACCAGACGACGACCAGCAGGCCGGCGTCCTTCGCCTCCGCCCCGAGTTCCGCGAGTTGTTCGTACAACGTGACGCGCTCCGCCGTGCCAGGGTAAATGGTGTAGCCGATGCCGACGCAGCCCAGGCGCAGCGCCTGATCGACCGACGCCGTGAGCGCGCCGAGCGGGTCGGCCTCGTCCTGCAGCACGTCGTGGTTGTTCGCCTTGAGGATCAGCGGGATGTCGCCGGCGTGTTTCGCCGCGCCGGCCTCCAGGAACCCGAGCGGCGCCGCATAGGCCGAGAGGCCCGCCTTGATCGCCAGGTCGAAATGGTAATCCGGGTCGTACCCCGCCGGATTCGGCGCAAAACTGCGCGCCGGGCCGTGCTCGAAGCCCTGATCGACCGGCAAAATGACGAGCTTGCCCGTGCCGCCGAGGCGGCCGTGTTCCAGCAGACGCGCGAGGTTGGTCAGCACGCCGGGGTTTTCGCCGGCGTAATTGCTCAAGATTTTCTTGGTGATGCGGCTCATGTTTGTCTCCCTATAATGCCGTTTGCCTGAAGATAACCACGAGGGGGAAGGAAGCCAGGAGCGAGGAGTCGGGAGCCAGGAGCCAGAAGCCCGAAGCTAGGAACCAATCGCCCTCGGCAAGAAAATAACGAGGCGCGCTTGGTGGGCGTTAGCGGGCTTCGTTTCCGAGGTCGACAAACGCGACGCGCCGGTTAAGCTGGTAGCCCTCTTCGGTCGTTTCGGCGCTGAACTTCGTAGTCTTGCCCCCCGATTTTATTTCGAGCTGCGTGGCAGGGACGCCGCTTGCCGTCAGGAACTGGTACACCGCGTTCGCGCGGCGCTCGCCAAGGGCGAGGTTGTATTCGTCGTTTCCGCGCGTGTCGCACCAGCCCGTAAGTTGGAATTTGTGACCGACTAACCCTAACCCGTTCTTGAACTTGCTAGCGTCGGCCTTAGCGGTCCCAATCTGATCGGGCCGAATGTTGTACGTGTCGTAATCAAAGAAAATTGGGTCGAGCTTCGCCGGATGAGGTCCGCCTATCGGCCACCAACCTGGCGGCGGCGGGGGCGGCGGCGGAAGGGTACACACGTCCCACGTCTTCTTGAACGCGCACCTCTTGGCCGTGTCGTACCAGTCTTTTGCCTGCTCGAACGACCGCTTCGCTGTGTTGTAATCCTTGTCCGCGTCCGCGCTCATGGCCTTCTTCATGTTCTGCTCGGCGGAAGTCCACAGATCTGGGCACAGTTCATCGGCGTGAATCGCTTTCGCTCCGTCCTGCGCGTCTAAAGCATTTTGCTTCGCAATGTCGTAGCCGGCCGGCGGGGCGCAACTCGCCAACAAGAAAGCCGCAGCGGCAACCACCAATAAGAAAAGACATGTCTTCATCGCGTCCTCTATTGCGCAGGCGCACGCATCCGGACGACCGCGTTATTCCGGTTGCAATATAGCATCAACGGCGAAAAATCGCCGCCGGCTGCTTCCGTCGAAAACGTTGGCCGACGTCTGTGGCCAACCACGCGAGCGCAGGAAAAGCCCCGTCAGGGGCGCAGGCGCGTCAGGCCGGCGCCCACTTAATGGACGCCTCTAAAGCCCGCCCCTGCCGGGATTTTTTTGTGCGCCGAGCCAATCGGAAAAAATCACGTTCCGGCGGACGCCGGCGGTTCCAGGGCGGGTGGGGACACCCGCGCTCCCAGGTTAGTCGAACCGTTCCTGCATGGTTTTCGCCAGCAGAATCCGCCATTCGTAATCGACGCGCTTTTGGATTTCGTCGACGTCTTCCTGGCTCAAATGGCGGAAGCGGCCTTGCAGTTTGAGGTATTCGAAAACCGGCAGGTCGCGCGGCTCGATATTAATATGGTATTCCTCGCCGCGGAAGACCTCGTAGATGGGGAACACTTTGGTGTACGTCGCGAGGCGCGCGATCTCGATCGACTGTTCGCTCGAAATCTTCCAGCCCGGCGGGCACGGCGAAAGAATATGGATAAACTTGGTGCCGCGGATATCCCGCGCCTTGCGCACCTTGGCGATCAGGTCTTCCGGAAAGGCGACATTCGCCGTCGCCGCGTACGGAATTTTGTGCCCGGCGAGAATCTGAATCATGTTCTTCTTCGGGCCGGTCTTGGGCGCGGAGGCGGGCGTCGTCGTCGTCCAGGCCTTATCGGGGGTGGCGCCGGAGCGCTGCACGCCGGTGTTCATGTAGGCCTCGTTGTCGTAGCAGAAATACATGACGTCTTCGTTGCGTTCGGCCGCGCCGGACAGGCTTTGCAGGCCGATGTCGAAGGTGCCGCCGTCGCCGGCGAAGGCCATGACCTGCGTGGTCGTGTCGCCTTTCATGTCGAGCGCCGCGCGGACGCCGGCGAGCGCGGCGCCGCTGGTCTCGAACGCCGTGTGCAAAATGGGCACTTTCAGAGCGCTGTACGGGAACTGGCCCGAGATGATCGTCCAGCAGCAGGCCGGCTGAACGACGATCGTGTCCGGCCCCATCGCCTTGAGCACGTGGCGCATCGCCGACGCGCCGCCGCAGCCCTGGCAGGCGAGGTGGCCGCTCATCATCAACTCTTCGCGCGGGTAGGCGTCCCTCATTGGTTCACCCCCTTCCAGTACAGCAGGCGATCGGGCGTTTTGCGCGCCTCGGCGTCGGCGACGATTTCCGCCAGCAGATTCGGCGTGATGTCGCGCCCGCCCAGGCCCGTGACGAAATCGTAGACCTGCGGCATGCCCGGCCGGCCGGCCAGCGCGCCGCGCAGTTCGTCGGCCCAGATGCCGCCCTTGCCAAAGCTGATATTGCGGTCGACGACGACCACGCGCTTCTTGCCCTTGAGCGCGCGCCGGACCTCATCGGTCGGGAACGGCCGGAAGAAGCGCAATTTCAGCACGCCGATTTTCTTGCCCTCGGCCCGCAGTTGCTTGATCAGCACGCGCGCGGGGCTCGTCGTCGTGCTCGACGTGACCAGCACCGTTTCGGCGTCGTCGCACTCGATCGCCTCGACCATGTCGTAGCGCCGGCCGAAAATCGCCGCGAACTCGTCGGCGGCTTGCGCGGCCACGGCGGGCACGCGCTCCATCGCCTGCTGCATTTTGTAGCGCATTTCCATGTACACGTCGGGCATGACGAGGCCGAAAAACGAGTGCGGGGCCTGCGGATCGAGGAAAATCTCGGGCTGATACGGGGGCAGATAGCGGTCGACCATGTCCGGCGACGGAATATCGACCGGCTCGTAAGTGTGCGAGAGGAAAAACGCGTCGTAGCAGACCATCACCGGCAGGCGCACGATTTCCGCGAGGCGGTAGGCCATCAGCACGGAGTCGAGCACTTCCTGGTTGTCTTCGGCGTAAATCTGTATCCAGCCGGTGTCGCGCTGCGAGAGCGAATCGGATTGATCGGCCCAGATGTTCCAGCCCGGCGCCATCGCGCGGTTGACGTTGACCATCACCACCGGCAGCCGCGCGCCGGCCGCCCAGTGCAGCAGCTCGTGCATCAGCGCCAGGCCGTTGGCCGACGTCGCGGTGAAGGCGCGCACGCCGGTCGCCGACGCCGCGATGACGCTGGCCATCGCCGAATGCTCGGATTCGACCTTGAGGAACTTGGCCGCCAGCCGGCCGTCGCCGCACATTTCGGAAAGCTCCTCGACGATCTGCGTCTGCGGCGTGATCGGGTACGCCGATATCACCTGCACGCGGGAGAGCATCACCGCCCACGAAGCCGCATGGTTGCCCATGATGACTTTTTTCATGGCCTACTCCTCCCCCAGCGACATGGCCGCGCGCGGGCATTCCTTAACGCAGATGCCGCAGCCTTTGCAGTAGTCCAACTCGATGTTGTAACCGTAGCCGCCGTCGGTCTTGTGCAGGATCGAGACGTCGGGGCAGAAGACGTAGCAGTTGTCGCACATCGTGCAGACGCCGCAATGAAAGCAGCGCTCCGCCGCGTGCGCCGCCTGCGCGTCGGTCAGGCCGAGGTTGATTTCCGCGAAGCCGGCCAGCCGTTCGGCCAGCGGCGCGCGCGCCATGCGGTCGCGCTCGGCCCGCGTGAAATGCCAAAGGTTGAGTTCCTCGTACGCCGCGACGTGTTGGGCGTCGATGATCTTCGCGTGGCTCGCGCCGCGCTTCGCGTACTGCGCCATCGAGGCGCAGCCGCGTTCGCCGACGATGATCTTGCCGCCGATGTCAGCGATGGTCTCGCCGTGCAGAAAGCGGTCGATGGCGATCGCCGCGCGCTTGCCGTCGCCCAGCGCCTGCGCGACGTTCTGCTGCGGGTCGGCGATGTCGCCGCCGGCGAAGACGCCCGGGCGGCCGGTCAGGCCGAACGCGTCGATCACGATCTTGCCCCATTCCTGCTTGATTTCCGGCGGCAGGAACGAGAGGTCGGCCGCCTCGCCGATCGCCGCGACGACCATGTCGCAGGGCAAATCGAATTCGCTGCCCCGCACGGGAACCGGCCGGCGGCGGCCCGATTCATCCGGCTCGCCCAATTCCATGCGCTGCAATTCGACGCCGGTGACCGCGCCGCCGTCGCGGCGGATGCGCGTCGGGGCGACGAGCAGTTCGAGCCGCACGCCCTCTTCCTCGGCGTCGCGCACCTCTTCTTCGAAGGCCGGCATTTCGACTTTCGTCCGGCGATAGGCGATCGTCACGTTGGCGCCGAGCCGCCGCGCCACGCGGGCCGCGTCGACCGCGCTGTTGCCGCCGCCGATGACGACGACATCCCGGCCGCAGGCGAATTTTTCGCCGAGTGCGACTTTTGCGAGCAGGCCGAGGCCCGCCACGACGCCCGGGCCGTCTTCGCCCTCGACGCCCAGCTTGCGGTTGACGTGCACGCCCGCGGCGACGAACACCGCGTCGAATTCGGCGAGCTTCGCAAACGGCACGTCGACGCCGACGCGCACGCCCAGTTCGAACACGACGCCCATTTTTTCGATCGCCGCGATCTCGGCGTCGAGGATGTCGCGCGGCAGGCGGTACGCCGGAATGCCGATGCGCAGCAGGCCGCCGGCCTGCGGCAACGCGTCGTAGACGACCACGTCGTGGCCCAGACGCCGCGAATGGTACGCCGCGGCGAGGCCCGCCGGCCCGGCGCCGACGACGGCGATTTTTTTGCCGGTCGGCGCGCGCCACGCCCAATCGAGTTCGCCCGCGGCATGGTCGGCGGCGTAGCGTTCGAGCGCCTGAATCGAGGTCGGCGCGTCGAAATGCACGCGATTGCAGCCGTACTCGCAGGGGTGGAAGCAAACGCGGCCGGTCACCGCCGGCATCGGGTTTTCTTCCTTGAGCAGCCGCCACGCCTCGGCGGGCTGGCCCTCGCCGAGGAGGCGGATGAAGCCCTCGATGTCGTTGCCGGCGGGGCAGGCCTCGTTGCACGGCGGCACGCGGTCTTCGTAGCGCGGGCGCAGGTAGCGCCAACTGCCGGTTTTGTTCCACAGCATCGACGCGATCGACATCACCATTTCGGGCATGTCGTCCACGTGGGCGAAAACGATCGGTTTTTCTTCGGCCATCGTCGGTTCCTCTCAGGCAAACGCGACTTGCGCAAACGCTTCCCGGGCCGCCGCGGCGTTGGCTTCGGGTTTGATGGGGACTTCTTCCTTGATCGCCTCGCAGATCGAGTCGATGCCGACCAGGCCGCTGGCCTTGGCGATCGCGCCGAGGATCGCCGTGTTGACGATCGGCTGCGACGGGCTGCCGAGCCGGTGGCGGATGGCGATCGCCGACGCGTCGACGCAGGCGACCTTGAAATCGGCGAGCTTCGGAAAATCGGCCGGCTTATGCGTGGTGTTGATCAGCACGACGCCGCCCGGGCGCAGGCCGGACGCGACGTCGATCGCCTCCATCAGCGTCGGGTCGAGCACGACCACGTGATCCGGTTCGTAGACGTTGTTGCGCAGCAGGATTTTGTCTTTGTCGATGCGCAGGAACGCCTCGACGGGCGCGCCGCGCCGTTCGACGCCGAACTTGGGGAAACTCTGCACGTACTGCCCCTCGTGGAACACCGCGACCGCCATCACCTTGCTGGCGATGACGGCGCCCTGCCCGCCGCGGCCGTGAAATCGGATTTCAATCATCGCCCTCTCCCGCTAATGCGAGTACGGGTACATCACCACAATCGCCCTCGCGCTGCGCGCGCCGACGCCGCGAATCGCGTGCGGCACGCCGGCGTAGAAATACAGCGCATCGCCGGCGTGCAACCGCACCGGATTGCCGCCGGCGATAAACTCGACCTCGCCTTCGAGCACGAACATGAATTCTTCGCCGTCGTGCGACAACGCCTCGGCGGTCGGCTTCTCGCTGTCGAAGACGACGAAGAACGGCTCCATGTGTTTGTGCGCCAGGCGAAAGGCCAGGCTCTCGTAGCTGTAGTTGAGCCCGCTTTCGCCGGCCGGCGCTTCGTCGTGATGCACGGCGAGGCGCTCGTCGGCGCGCGTGATCTCGATCTTGCCGGCGTCTTCCGCGTCGGTGAAGAAATGGTCGATTTCCACGCCCAGCAACTTGGCGATGTTCAGCAGCGTGGCGATCGTCGGCGGCACGACCTCGCCTTCGATCTGCGAGAGCAGCACTTTCGAGACGCGCAGTTTCGCCGCCAGGTCGTCGACGGACACGCCCTTCGCAGTCCGCAACGTGGCTATTTTTTTCCCGATGCCCAATTTTTTCAGTTCGTTCGCGATCACGGCCGGCATGATGCTTTCTCCTCCCGCGGAACAAAGGCGCTTCTATGTACCATCGCCAAGGCCGATATACAAGGGCGTGCGACGCGCGCGGCCCGGCCGGCCGCCGCTGAATTCTTCAATCATTTCGTTATGTTATGATTATTCGGTTCCGCGATTTCTTGCATGATTTCGCGCTCGATGAAGACAACCCTGGCGCGTTTGAAAGGGGTGGCGCCCACGTTAAACGTGGAAGGACCGACCGCCAGAAATTTCAAAACCACGCCAATTTCGTCTTGCTGGCAACTGACGAGGCTCGCGCCCGTTCGAGAACGGTCACGCGGGCATGGTCTCCGCAATCGAATCGAGGCTGTAGACAGCGGCGTGTCCGGAAGGCGGCGCTTAGTTGTTTTTCATCCGTCCAAGGCCGAATGTCGCCATCAGGCGCAGGACCGGCGATTCCTTGAGGTACATGTCGAACGGACCGGTGGAATCCAGCAGGTGGATCTTGTCGGTGAGCAGCGGAAAATCGGCCCGCACTTCAAAGCCGACCACTTCGGCTTTCCACAAGTGCACGTAACCGAAGCCGGCGTTGGCCCGCCAGTTCGCGAACGAGCCCGAACTCGTGATCCCATTGCCGCCGGTGCTGGCCTGGAGGTTCCCGACGTTCCAGGAATATCCGAAACCGCCGAGCAGATAAATGCGATCGGCGTTGGGCAGAAAATAACGCACGTAATTGGCCGAAAAATTGATCATGTTCAGACCGAGCGTCGACCGGCCGGACGACGAAATTCCATTGATGGCCGCGTGTTGCTGCCAGTGGAGGCTCTGCAGATCGTACCCGACCTCGATGTCCAGGCCGTTGTCGGCCCACACCGGAATCAGACTTAGCTGCGCGGCGACGCCGGGAAACGACACCGTCTTGTTGAACGACTGGTAATACTGGCCGCCGCCGAGCGGCCGGGTGTTGAGGGTGAAGGTCGGCGGATAGCAAATGCCCAACGCCACGGTGAAAAACCCGTACGCGTCCCAGGCCAGCGTCGGCTCTTCCTCGAAGGGCTGCGGCTCCTGGATGACCTGCGCCGCCGCGGGCCCCGCCGCCGCCGCGAACGCCGCCAACAAGAGCAACGCCGGCCAGATGCGTTTCACATCAGTCTCCGCGAGCGCCGCGCGGCGCCGCCGGGCGCTGGTCGTCCGGCCGCGCCGTTGGCCAAAATCAGAAATTCACAATCGTCCGCATTTGCAGCGTGTAGACGTTTTTCACGCTGTCGTAGATATCGCGGAAATACTGGCCCGGCAGCATGTAGCCGAAGCGGGCGTCCATCGTGAATTGCTTGTAGAACGTGTACGAATAGTCGAGATCGCCTTCCCAGCCGAGGTCGTGCGAGGCCTGCGTGCCCCGCGTGCTCAGACCGGGTTGGTTGATATAGCTGTTGATGATGTCGAGCCGGACGTTCATGCCGTCGAGCGGGTGGATATTGCCGCCGACCTTGATGAACATGCCGTTTTCGAGCGCGCCGCCCATCAACTGGTCCCACGTGATCAAATCGACCTTGTACTCCGGGTTGAAGGAGTAGGTGTTGATCTTCCGGCCGAACGCCGACTGGTTGGCGACGACCGCGTTGGTGAAGTTGATCTTGTTGACGGGGTTGCCCGGGTCCGAATTCAGGGCGTTCTTGGCGACGGTGATCGCGGTCTGCGCGGTCGGGCTGTACTCGTCGTTCGGATCGCGGTTGGCCGGCGAGGAGAAGCCGTATTCGAGGCCCGTGCTCCAGCGGCCCGCGTCGTACTTGAAGCGGAACAGAGCGTTGTAGGCGTCCAGGCCGACGTGCCCGCCGCCGTTGCCGACCGGCAGGCCGTACGACGTCAGCAGGTTGACGTCCCGCTGCTTGAAGAACACCGCCTTGCCCTGGTAGGCGACGCCTTCGCCTTCCCACAGGAAGCCGGCGTATTGCAGGCGGGCCCACAGGTCGTAGAACCAATAATTGCCTTTGACCAGGTGCTGCGTCCGGCTTTGAATGAAGAAGCCGGCGTCGAACTGCCCCGTGTCGGCGAAGCGGATGTCGCGGAACTGGTTGGCGAACGTCAAGCCGTTGACGTCGCTGTCGCCGATCTTGAAGCCCTGGCCCGCGATGCGGTCGTAGTACAGCATCGGGTAATAAAAGCCGGCGATGCGCGAGGCGAACATCACCCGGTCGTAGAAGTCGCCGGTGTTGCTGTCGTACCCGGCATTGCGGTCGGTGACGTCGGTCGACGGCTTCTCCATGAACCGCGAGTACGGCGAACCGGAATTGTCGAACACGCCCATGCCCCAGTTGGCACCCTGGCGGCCGATGCGGAAATAGCCGATCGGCAGCACCAGGCGGGCGTACAACTGCCGGATTTCAAACGGCTCGACGCGCACCAGGCCCGTGTTGTCGGTCGTGCTCATCGACCGCGAAAAGATCGTGCCGTTCGGGATGTAAATCGTGCCGTACGACACATTCTGGATCGCTTGCGCGTTGCCGATCTGCCGCTGGACGTTGACGGTCGGAATGCGCATCGACGAATCCTGGCCCCAGGACACGTCATCCAACAGGTTGAACTCGCTGACGATCTGAATCGGATCGGCGATGATCAGCGTCGGCTGCAGATCGAGGCGCTGATCGAACCAACTCCACCAGTTGGTGTTGGTGCTGGGTGTGGCCGAGTACGGCCGCATGTCGAAGTAGTTGTAGTACCGGTCGCGGTAGTAGCCGTGCAGGTCGAAGCCCACGGTGGACAACTGGCCGCCGTCGGTATCCTCCGCCATAGCGACCACGGGGACGGCCGTCGCGCAAAGCGCCACGATGGTCAGCCAAAGCAGGGTCTTTTTCATCCGTCGCCTCCAACGCCGCACTGCGGCCGGGCGTCGGCTATTCGTAACGAAAAGCCGGTAAAAAAAGGAAAAACCTAGTCTGCCGCAAATCCGCGGCAAGCTAGCACGCGGGTTGCGAAAGTGTCAAGCGGGACTCCGGCGACCACGCCTCCGCCGCCAAGTCGGAAAACCGCATAATTTCAATAAGTTATAAGAAAATCATTCTTAAAAATAACAAAGCAAAATCGAACCGCGGACACAAAAAGTATTCAAGCGGTCTTTGCTGCGTCAAACCGCGGCCGGTTTGCGCGCGTTCTATTCTAAAAAACCGCGCCAGTCGGAATAGAACGCGACTCGTCTAAACTGACGCAAACGAAAGGGGGCGCGATGAAAAGCGCGCAAACCAAACGGCGGCGAGGCGGCGCGACGCCTTACAGGCACGAAGGCGGCTGGCGCGCTCCTTACGTTGACCTCGCGACCGGCCGCCGGCGGTTCAAGAAATTTGCGACCTATGATGAGGCGTTGGGGTTCATGGAGCGAGCGCGGGCGGCGCGGCGAGCGCAAAAAGACGGGATTTTGGCGGCTCCGCCCCCGCCGATGCCATTCCGCGAACTGTACGAGCAATGGCGCACGGCGCGGGGACAGCACAAGCGCTCCGCCGTGACCGACACGATTCTTTTCGAGAAACACCTTCGGCCTTTCTTCGGCGAAATGGTCGTTACGCAAATCCAGACCGCGATGGTAGAGCGGTTCATGGGTCAACTGCGACGAAGGCGGCCGATCGTGCGGCCCGATGGTTCCGTTGACGACCGGCTTTCGCCGTCGAGTATCCGCGCCGTGCTGGCGCTGCTGCACACGGTCCTGCGCTACGGTCAGCGCACCGGGGCAGTCCAAACGCTGCCGCAACTCGACCGGCCGCGAGTGACCGTAAAAGAATATCCCTGCTTCACAACGGACGCCGAAGTTGCAACCTTCGTTCGCGCGGCCCGTGACGCCGGGCCGGACGTGCTCGCGATCTATGCCGGCGCGATCTACACAGGAGCTCGCCTGAGCGAATTGCGCGCCTTGCGATGGGGGGACGTTGACTTCGATCGCGGACTCATTCGCATTGGCCGGAGCGGCGACGGGCCAACCAAAAGCGGCAAGGTGCGATTTGTCCCGCTCGCCGACGCGCTGGCGCCGATCCTCAAAGAACAAAAACTCCGGGTCGGCGACGGGTTCGCGTTATGCTTTCCCGGCCCGGATGGTCAGATGCTCCCGCGCATCAGCGCAATTTTCTACCGGCGATTCAAGGCAATTTTGCGGGCCGCGAAGCTGCCGGACTTGCGATTTCACGATTTGCGACACAGTTTCGCGAGCCTGCTGGTTGCCAAAGGCGTGAACCTTTACACGGTCGGCAAGCTGTTGGGCCATTCCTCGCCGTTGATGACGGCGCGATATAGCCACCTGGCGCCGGACTCTTTCGCCGCCTTGCGCGGCATTTTCGGGCAATCGCCGCCGGCCGATGCGCCGGCGGATGTTGTGCAACTCAACCCCATCGAAAAAGGAAACGAAAAATGAAGGAAACGAAGGCGAAAAAACTGTGGAACTACAGTGAAGCGGCGGAATTTCTCGGCTTGAAAAAGTCCACCTTGTACAGCATGGTTTCCCATCACCGCGTGCCGTGCTACCACCTGAGTCAACGGTGCGTCCGCTTCGATCCGGCGAAGCTGGCGGAATGGTTGCGCGAGCGCGAGCAAATGCCCGCCGCCGCGGTCAACGGTTGAGGTGCGACCATGACCGCAAGACGCACACGCCGACCCGATCCGATCGACGACGACCCCAGCGACTTCGAAGGCGAGACCGAATGGGAGAATTACGCGTCGGCCCGCGAAACAGAACCGGCCGTCCGGCCGCCGTCGCTTTTCCTCGACGCCGGCGACGTTGACCTGCGCGAACTGCCGTATGACCAAGTTCCTGAAGTTGCAAGAATGAACGGCCTCGCCTTTCATCAAGCGCTGGCGCGCGGCGACGTATTCGACGCGGCGGAATGGACCCACGACGCCGAACGCGGTGACCCCCGCGGCCGGCACACGTCGGCGTTTTGCGTGTTCCCGATTTTCGGCACGCACGCACGCGCCGTCGCCGATCGTTTGTGCGAGCGGCGCGGCGACGACTTGGCCCGCGGCGCCCGATGGCCGTACTGGGCGACTTTTTACACGTCGGTTCGACGCGATGGCGCCGGGCCTCAAATCGTCGCGCTCGTCCCGATGGCCGGCGAGTTCGCGAGCAAGCAGCACGCCGCGCTGTGGCGGTTCGTGCTGTCCGGTCTGCGCGAAACGGCACACCCGCACAAGATCATGACGCACTACGCCTTCGACGGCCGAATTGTTCCGTTGACGATCAACAGCCGCGCCTTCGTGCGCCAGCACGTCGGCAACTTGGCGCCCGCGGGCCGGTTTGCAACGCTGCCCGGGCGGCTTTTTCGGCCGTGCGACGACCTGGCGCCCGATGTTTTCAAGGCGATGGTTGCCGGGCGGCTGACGTTCGCGGCGTGGCGCACGTTGGTCGGCGTCTGACCCAACGCAGGCGGAGGGAGGATCCGTGTCAGCTACACGCCAGCCGCCCCCTTATCCCGGGGCACTGGTAAACAATTGGTTCAAGCGGCCCCGGTTCCCGCCGGGTGTGAAGGAACGTCTCGGATACGCCGACCGGGCGGTTTTCGACGAACTTTGTGACCGCTGTTCGAACTCGCGTAAGCAGTACTATGAGACGAGCGTCCGCGACTTTGCCTCATCCGCAAATATCCCGAAAAGCACCATCGGCGACGCCCTCAAAAAATTCGAAGAAGCTGGCTTGGTTTTCATCTACCACGGCAACCGTAACGGGCTGCTCGACGGCCTGTTGATTATTCTGCTTACCGACATCGGCGGCGAGTGGCCACCCGACGACCACCCGATCATCATTGAGTCGTGCCAGCGGTTGGTCAATCGCCGGCGCCAGCCGTCCGCCGTGTCCGCCCCACCGGACACCGTGTCCGGCCCGGCGGACAACGTATGTCCGGCCCGCCGGACAAGCCCTCTCACTCCAACGCGCGCGCGAGAAGAGTTAATTCTCAAAGAGAAGAGTCTTAATTGCATTAACAGAGTAGTAAGAGAGAGATTGTCGCAATCCGCGGCCAAGCCAACCCTCGATTTGATCGAAAGTTTCCTCGGAGAACTGTCGCCGAACTTCGTTGCAATCGGTCGCCTGCCTCGGTCCGAACAAGGCCCGGCCCTCGCCGCAACGCTTGCCGGACTGCCGGCCCGCGGCGCGACGTTGACGGCCGCGGAACTCGCCGGGCTGGCAAACGCGATCGCCGAACATTTCGGACTCTCCGCGCATGACGCCAACGCGGCGGCTGGCGGGGCGTGAGCGACTGGCCTATCTTCGAGAGGAGGACCTCAAATGGCGATGCAGCGGAAAACACTGAAGCTGATCGAATATGCGATACAAATCCTCGCCGATGGCTACCCGATGACGGTTCGCCAAGTGTTCTATCAACTCGTTTCCGAATAGTCGTAAGAAACAATCGAAACCGATACCAAGCGGTCAGCGACGCGCTTGCGAACGCTCGACAACAGGATATGATCCCGTGGGAATGGATTGAGGATCGCTTGCGGCGCCCGCGCCCGGTTCCCATGTGGTCCGGCCTGCCTGAGTTTGCCGAGACCTGCCGGACAGCCTACCGCCGCGATGTTTGGGCCGATCAACCGGGTTATGTGGAAGCGTGGCTTGAAAAAGACGCCTTGTCGGGAATTTTTGAAAACGAGCTTGAACCCTACGGCGTGACGTTGAACGTCGGGCGCGGTTATGATGGTTGGGATAGCCTTCACAAGGCCGCGGAACGATACAAGGCCGTGTCCGAGGGCAAACACGTCACCGTGCTTTACTTCGGCGACTTTGACCCCAGCGGCGAGGATATGTACCGCAGTTTGGGGGACAGACTGGCGCGGCTGGGGACCGAGCCGGAAATTATCAAGTGCGCCCTCACAGCCGATGACATGCACCGTTACAACCTGCCGCCGAACCGCGCAAAGACAACCGACAGCCGAACGCGGAAATTCGTCGCCGAGAATGGCGGCGACGAAACCGCGGAACTCGACGCCTTGCCCGTGACCGTGCTACGCGACCGACTGCGACAAGAAGTCGAAAGCCGAATGGACCTCGACGCTTTGAACGCGACCAAAGAACGCGAAGAAGCAGAACGCGCCCTGCTGGTGGACTTCCTGAAAGACGCGAAATAAGGGGCCGGAGGGTGGGGCCAGGGCCAGCCGGCCAGCGGGGCGGGGCCGGGGCGGTCAGCGAATCCGGGGACAAACGGCGTCGGTATCGGTCAGTTGATACTTTTTTGATACTTTATGTGTTTTGGCGTCCATAACGCCCTCTCAGTGAGACAAGGGCGTCGCCACTTGACTTTTTATCAATCAATCAATCAATTGCAATGGGCGAAGGCCATTGGAAACGGCAACCACGCCCCCCCGGGTCAAAAAAACGAGGTGCCTACCGTCGCGCGCGACCCCGAAAACCTCGCATCAGTCGCGCGCCAGACGGGCCCCCCCTGTTTTTCGGCAAATCCGACGCATTCTGAAAAATCGCGCCATTGTTGACAGGTTTTTCTTTTGGCTATCGTTGGGAAAACGGAGGAAGTCACGATGCTCCAAGCCCAAAGAACCAGCAACGACCCACGCACCCGCGGCTTTTGTCCGGCCTTCACGCGGCCCGGCGAGTTGGGGCGCTTCCGTTTCGCGGCGGCCGTTGCCGCGGCGCACGGTCAACCCGACAAGGCGGCGCTATACGATCTGGACGCGGGCCTGCAAATCTACCAACTCTCCGGGGCGGGTCACTCGATTCACTATGCCGCGACGATCACGCGGCCGGGCGAAGTCAATCCGTGCGCCTTTTACGTTTTCACCGAAACCGCCCCGCCGGCGGCGCCGACGCGAGAGGCGATTGCGGCGACAATCGCGGCGCGCAACCCGTCGGCGGGCGGTCAAGACAAGACGGCGCAACGAACGGCCTATGAAAAACTCATGGCCGTGAAAGTTCCGCATGAGACACGGGCAGACCTCGCCCGCGCGACCTACGAAAAAATCCGCGCCGCCGGGCGGCGATCGCTTCAGGGAGACTCAAAATGAGCAAAGACGCATTCGGGGAAATGAAAAGCTTTGACCGCGTTGCGGTAGACGATTCGGGCGAGATTTGGTTACCGGCGGACACGCCGGGCGAGGCCCTCGCGCAAGAGGCGTGCAAGGCGGCACGGGCCGCGTTTTGGGGCACAAACCGTCCGACTCCGGCCGTCTTCGAACTTCGCAAAAAAGGCCCGGACGCCGAAGTTTCGTTGCCCCCCGTGAAGTCCTACTACCCCCGCAAGGGCCGGGGCGGCGACTGATGATCGACGACCCGACGACCGCCCCGCCGACCGAGAGTCCGCCCGTCGGAGAGGCGCCAGTGGAGTTCGTTACTCGGTTGGGTTTGCGAGTCAGGCGCTGTCGGGCGCATCGGCGCGACGGTAAACAATGCTCGGCGCCGGCGTGCGCCGGAAAATTAGTTTGTCGAATGCACGGCGCGCACGCCGGCAGACCGGACGCCGCACAATTTGCGCGCGACGTTTTGAACACTCCCCAGCGACGCAAGGCGTTGTCGGAAACGATGCGCGGCAACCAACTACGCCGCAAAGCTCCTGCGCCTCTCACACCGGCCGAGCAAGCAGCGGCGGCCGAGTTGCGGGCGCGGTTCGCCGACGAATATTTTCTCGACGGCGGCGCCGATGCGCTCACACTCGATTCGATCGTTTTTGCCGAAATGCTGGCGCGGCGGGCGCGCCAAAGCTATCTCGACAATCCGACCAAAGGGAATTGCGCCGACGTTTTGGTCCGCGAACGTCATCTTAACGACCTGTTGAAAACGGCCGCGGTTCGTCGCGACGTGCGCCGAAAAAACTTCCCAGCCGATGTGGAAACGCTGTTGCGTATTCAGGCCGGTGTCGATCGACTGCGGCAAGGCGAAGCGACCGACACGCCGCGACTGCCGGCGGCGACGGAAGTTTTTGACCTGGTGGAAGTGGAAAACTTGCCAGCCGATTCGGGGCTGCTCCCGGGCAGTCAACGATGATGAACCAAAAAACGGCGGCGTGCTTCTCCTCCGTCGCGCGTTGCCGTTCGGGAGCGGTTGGCCCCAGCCGCTCCCATTTTTCTCAAACCGAAAACGCGCCTCCTCCGTCGTCCTGCCGAGTCGCGTTGAAGGCGGGCGCCGTCCGGATGGTCGGCGCCCGCCCGTTCTATTTCGTGAGGTGACGCCATGACAACGAAACGCGAAGAACTCACGGTCGACCCGTCGGCGACGAAACTTGAGGAACCCCTGACCGGCGATGACGCCAGCACCCCGGCCGCCGACGACCCGCCGCGGCGCCGCTGGGGTGACGGAAAATGGGGCCACGGCAAATGGGGCCGAAACATCGGCAAGGGTGACTGACCATGGCGCGCACGATTCGCACGACATTTATGGCCGATGCCGACCCGCACCAACTCGGCCTGCAACTCGCGGGCGTTCAACAACGCGGCGTCAAGTCGGGCTGTGCGCTGTCGGCGGCCCCGTCGCCATTTTCAACGCCGACGCCGGCAGTACAGATCGGCGCGGGCGAATTTTGGACCGTTGACGGAATGCAGGTTCAAGAAGACGGTTTGGGCTCGAACGTCGCAACCCCAGCCGATCCCGCCGACCCGACGAATCCGCGCGTTGACGTGGTTTGCGCCGATTTTTGGTATGTCGATTCGCCGGAAAAGCTTCCGTTTTATGAAATCCTCGAAGGCACGCCGGCCGAGAATCCAATTCCGACCGACACGACGGGCAACAACCAGATTGTCATCGGCTACGCGCTGCTGCCGGCGAACGCCGTGGTCTACTCGGCGTTCTATCCGGCCCCGATGGAATGGCGGTACAACTGCCTACTCCGCGACGGCCAAGAGCAGGTTATCAACGGCGCGTTCGCAGCGGCGAAGCTGGTTTTTTGCCGGAAAACCTTGCCCTTCGCGCCGCTCGGCAATCCGTTGGTCGGCGGCGGCGGGGGCTGTCTCGCCGGCTGGAATCTGTTTTATCTCCCGCCCGGCACGCTCGCCGACGGGGCCGCGATCAATACGAACGCTCCCTCGAGCCCGGGCGCTGGCAACGGCGGCTGGGGGCTGCCGGCGGCGTTTTTCAATCAACTCGGACTCGGACAAGCGACGACGCTGCAAGCGATCGTTTCCGGGCTCGTGACGCAAATCACGGCCGCGTCGGGAAGTTTCAACCCGCTGACCGATGCAACATCGCTCGCCGACCGGCTCGCCGTGACGATGGCGGCGAACGGGCAAACCCTGGTCAACCATGCCGATCTTTTCGACGTTGACAGTTACACGGGCCTTTTGGGCGCGGCAAAGCGGGCGCCGGATGCCGATCGCGGTTTGTTTTTCACAGACCTTCTCGGCAACGTCGCGCCGACCTTGAACCTGCCCGGCATGAACGCGCCCGGCGCGCTGCTGCCCGGCGCGCAACTTCACTCGCCGTCGCTCGCGAAGGGCCTCACGGGCTACAGCGGCTCCTTGCCCTTCCAAATCAACTCTCAAATGAGCGGTTCGACGCCGCAGTTCCGCGCGCTGGGCGGCCCGTGGATTTCAATCGTTCGCGAGCCCGCGTCCGTGACGTTCCGCGAGTTCATCCTGTCGTCGGCCGACAATCTGGTCCGCATCGGCCTGACAATCAATTTCGTGACCTTCGCGCCGCAGCCGGGCGAGCCCGCGACCGACTATCCGTTCGGCTTCACCGTGGCGCGCTTCGGCGGCGCCGTGCTGTCGCACGATGCCCGGCACCTGAGCTATGACGACCTCGACGACGGGACGATCTTCGGCGTGTGCGGCGCTCTTTGGCAATTCGTCGCGCGACGGCAAATCACCGACGACATTTCGATGTGGCAAGGCACGACGACCCCGCGCACGCCGGCGAATTACAACGTCAACCCGCTGGCGATCCCGACGGATACGACGTTGGCGGTCAACTCCAGCGGGCAAATCGGCGCGAAGCCGAGCAGCCGGCCAATGATGGCGCTGGCGTTATCGAACCAAGTTGTGATTGACAACACCGGACTCGTCACGGTGCTCCCCTGGAACGACCTGAGCGAGTTTCCGGCGCAAGGCAGCCTGTTCACCGTCGTCGGGGGATCAAGCCCGAACGGGCAGATTCAGGTCAATAAAGCGTGCAAGGTCCGTATTTCCGGACTCGTGACGTTCCAGACGACCTACTCCGGCACGCCGCCCGCGGATGACAACGTGGAATTATCCGTGCAACAATCGTCGGGAATGCAGCGGAATTGCGGGCAGAAATTCGTCAACGTCGGCGCGAAACAGTTTGAGCCAATTCAAATTCCAGGGATCGTCCTCAATCTCGCAGCGGGAGAAACTTTTTCGATCAATTGTATTTACAACCGCGGCGGGTCGGATGGCGCCGTTTCGCTCGTCGGCGGGACCGAATACTATCAGGTCGTGTACTGCATCATCGAAGAATGCGACTACTGAGGCATCTCGCAAGCGTTCACGCACGTCGCCATGGCCGTACAGTTTTCGCGGTATTCGATAATGCAATTCGCGATGCAACCGCCAAGACCGAGACCATCAGCGCCGCCCTGACACGCCGCTTGCGCGCCATTTTCATCAAGTGGCGTACCGACGGCGTTTCTGAATTCTAGCTCGCACGTCCCGCAGGCGATCCCGTAAAGTTCCGAGCAATTCCACCCGCCCTCCGTGTCATCATCGGCGGCCGGGCTGGCGTCGTCATCGGCCGGCGAGGCGTCATCGTCAACCGGCACGTAGACGGTTTTGGTTTTCGTCGGCGAGGCGCAAGCGAACGCGATGAAAGCAGCGGCGAGGGCCAAGGCCAACGTCGCGAAAAATGTCTGCTTCATGGCCAACCCCTTTTTGGAAAGATGCGCTTGCGAGACACTCATAGCGCAATCCGGTTTGAGCGTCAATTATGATTTTGAACTCGCCAACCACGCCAGGATGCCCTAGAATCGCGCCGCAGGGCGGGCGTTTATGCGTCCGCCCTGTGGCCGATCGCGCCTGGGGCGCTGGCCTGGCGCTGAAATCGGGCAGGAATTGAGGCAAGCCGGGTTTTACGGCCGGCAAGGCGAAAATACCTTCCATTCTTTGCCGCCGCCAATGTCGAACGCGCCGACTTCGCGGTATCCGTCGGGGCAGACCGACGGCCCGCAAAGCGTATTGCTCGGCAGCACGCGCGACGCGCGGGCCTCAACATCGCCAACGAGGGTCACGCCCAGCTTGTTCGGCATCGAATCGAGATGTTCGATCGCCTGATGCAACCGATGCTTCGCTCTCAGCACGGCGGATTCCGCCGCCAGCAAAGCGGCCGCGGCGCCGGGCGCGACCGACCGCGCCTCGCGAAGAAAGTCCAGAATTTCGATCAGTTCACCTTCCGCGCCGGCCAATTCGCCGTCGATGCGGGCGCCGGTGTCCGCGATCGCCGCCAAGTCGGCCGCGAGCGCCGGCGCCGCCGCGTCGATCAACTTGCGGATCTGTTCGAGAGTCAGGAACCCCGGCCAACCTTTACGCGAATCTGCTTTGTGTGGGGACATAGGAACTCCTTGTGTTTAAGCAAAGAAAAGTGCGAGAGCGCTTCCGGACACAAGGACCGGCGGGGGCCTCACGGCTTCCCAACTCTCGCACAGCCTGATTTCTCGTTCGAAGATCGCCATTTGTCGTCATGGCCACGCCCTGTGTTATAAGCGATGCAACCATGCCACAAACGGCGGGGGCGTGTCAACGGCAAAAAGCTAACGATGGTGCGGCGACGGTCGCCGCACCTGTGGCCGGCGCTTCTGTTTTCGCCACCGTGGCGAAATCTGTGGCGTTGGTGGCGAAACGGGCGCGCCACCATCGGGCCGCCGCTCCCGAGCCGCGACGGTCGCGCCTCGGGAATATCCTGACGCGCCCGGCGCGTTTAGATAAACGGCGTCATAGGTGCCGCAACGGTTGCGCCACCCGCGGGGCGCCGAGCCCCGAACGGCGCCGGGCGCCGTTCGGGAAACGCCTGTGCGAACAAAGCGACACCGTGGCGTTTAGATAAGCGGCGTCATAGGTGCGGCCACGGTGTCCGCACCCGAACAAACCGAACAAAACGAGCAAACGGCGCCCGGCGCCTTTAGAGAAACGGCGTCATAGGTTGCCGACACCCTGAGTATTCAAAAAGTATCACATAATGCGTAAAAGTCGGCATGGACGGACACAGGTTGACAACCTACAAAATCTATAATAAACAAGTAGATATGACCTGGACAAAGACTAATCCTAGTGAAAGTGTCAAGTTGTTGCGGTGGGCCAACGGGATTCGGGATTCGGGATTCGGGGTTCGGGACGCGGGAAGAAGGAAAAAGGAAAAAGGAGCCGGGCCGCGTCGGTTAGTTGCTGGTTGCGCGAACATCGGGCTCGTAGCTCTCCCATGTTTCGCGTTTTCTCCACGATTCCCATGCCTTCCACGCTTCAATGAGCCGCGGCGCGCGGCGGCGCGCCGGAAACCCGGCGCCACAGCTCGCTCGAGGCGTCGCCGGCCGGCCGCGGCGGCTGTCTCGTTTTTTGGTGAACTTGGTGAAAGTTGGAAAACGTTTGACAATGCCATCCAGCCGCGGGATCATCGGGTGCAAGAGAGAGAACGAAGTGCGAACCCCTTGGGAGATGGGCGATGAAATGGACTCTGCTCTGCCTGCTGGCGCTTTTGGCGGCGCTGGCGATCGCCTGCTCGCCGCCTGATCGAACGAACCACCAAATTCTTCACGACGACGTTTCGCCAGGCGGCGGCGATGATGACGATTTCAGTCCAACGGTAGACGACGACTCGTCGCCGGCGGACGATGACGACAACGATGACGACGACAACGACGACTCGTCGCCGGCGGCCGATGACGACGACAATGACGACTCGTCGCCGGCGG
>CAZHPN010000090.1:0-22579 GCA_964534375.1 uncultured bacterium
TTGACCGCGGCCGAAGGCCGCCATTTGGTTGCGGCCCGAAGGGCCGCGCTAAGTCTCTGTGGTGATTATTCAGTCGTTTTGGTTGCGGACAACGGCCGCGCTGCGCCATCTGTGGCTGTCCGGAAAATCTTTGCAGCGCAACAAGAATCGGGTTTGTCGTCAAACGCTTCGCGCCGGCCGCGTCACGACCGGATTCCGCAAGATGCCGAGCCGAAACTCGGGACAGTCGACGAGCCGAAACTAGGGACAGTCGCCCGTTTTCGTCCGTCTTTCGCGGCCGGCCTTCGGGAAGCGGGGCGCAGCCGGCGATTCATCGCGACCTCCAACTTGGCGACGATATCGTCGCGGCCTAACGGCCGGCCGCGGTTGGTGTGAAGCCGAGGTTCGCGCAACGCTTCGCGGTCTTCGTCGGCCAACGCCGTTAATGAGTAGAGGAGCCGGTCGTCCTCTGTCCCTAGTTTCCGTTCAAATAGGCTGTCAGGAACACCGGTGACTGTCCATAGTTTCAGTTTCTCGTCAACGACCGGCGGGATCATCGTCGCCAGAACAGCAAGCGGCGCCAACCAGGCGCCGTTGGCGGTTCGTTGCACGGCTTGCCGTCGTAGTGGAGGATGCCCCGATTGTCGCTGCCCGTCGCATAGACATCGCCGGACGGCAAACAAATCACGGAAGTGAGGGGTTTTTCCTGCCCCGAATCGATCGGTCGCCACTTGCGGTCGCGCCCGTAATGGAGAATCGGCGCCCTCAGCGGAAAGTAGCCGTCGCCGACCGCGTAAATGTCCGTCGCCGAGGACCCGGAAATGGCTCTGAAACTACATTTGTCCGTGCCGCGGATCTCGGCGGCGGCGCTTTCGGCCATTGGTCCAAGCTGACGGCCAATCCACGAGTAGTCGTCAAAATGCTTATACAATCTCAGAAATAGTGTCGCCGCCCACGCCCACCGCGGGGTCGGATACCGCAAATGTGCGTCGCGGACGAAATTGGGGTATTCCTGCTGTTCCGGAGTTTTCACTGCCTTCCATTTTTTCCCGTCGTAGTGGACGATGCCGGGGCCGACGATGTAGACGTCCGACGCGGACGATCCCCAAATTCCAATTCCGCCTACGTACTCCACAAGCGCCAAGGTTTCGTTCCCAACAATCTGCGACCAAGTCGAACCATCGTAGTGAAGAACCTCGCCTCGTGCTGGTTCGAAGAACGAATCAAAGTCGGGAGAGACGATGGAGCCGACGGCGTACACATCATGCCCGGAGGAGCCCCACACCGCGGCCAACTCTTCGTTATCGCTGCGGCTTTGCATGACCGACCAACTCCCGCCATCGAAATGCATTACGAATGATCCGCCCACCGCGAAAACGTCCGATGCCGACGCCCCCCAGATCGCCCTAAGTTCCGCTGGGAGAAAAACGCCCTCGTGCATCACTTCCTCGCGTCCAGAGTGTTTTATTATTTTGCCAATAACTTGCCATGCCGTTCCGTCGAAATGTACAATCGCCGAACCGACCCCCCAGACATCGGAGGCCGACGAACCCCAAAGCGCCCAGATCGGGGCGTCGTCCAGCCAAAGCGACCGCGACCATTCCGACCCGTCATAATGCAAAATTATCGTCCGGTACCCGAAACTCCCAACGACAAAAACATCGTTTCGGCTGGACGCCCACACCGCGTACAAATCTGTGTACCTCCGTAACGGGCCGTCGCCGGGCGCCTCTTCGCGCCACCCCCCCGCTCTGCACAACGGAAGAGCGTGGTGAATCTCAAGCCTCTCCATGACGTCCTCGCGTTCCTTCGCTGCGTCACGCCACCCGTCCGCCGGCGAACATGCCGAAAAAATGTGAGGCACAATGACCGCGATCAGTGCGCACAACGAACACCGCCGAAAAGCGACAATCCGCGGCGCCGCATCAGCGCAACGACTTTCGACATTCGCTATGCGGCGCTCTTCGCCAGCCATTTTCGCGCACTCCGTGTCCATTAATGTCGCCAGAACAGCAAGCGTCGCCAACCTTGCGCCGCTGGCGGTTCGTTGCACGGCTTGCCGTCGTAATGGAGGATGCCCCAACTACCGCCTCCGACCGCATATGCGGCCCCCGACGGCAAACAAAAGACAGACCCGAGGCCTATTTCTTGTCCCGAATCGATTGTTCGCCATTTGTGGTCGCGCCCGTAATGTAGAATCGGCGCCCTCAACGGGAAGCCAGCTTCGCCGACCACGTAAATGTCCGTCGCCGACGACCCCGAAATGGCCATGAAAAGCGGGCCGCCGTTCCCGTCGTCAATCGCCGTGGCCGCAATTCTGGCCGCCGGTCTTAGCCAACGCCTAATCGATGTTTCGGAGACAGCATTGTATAAGCGCAGGAAAGGCTTCGCGACCCAATCAACCGTGGGAAACGGCAAATGCGCATCGCGAAAGACACTCGGATATCTGTGTATCTTCGGCGTGTCCGCCGACGTCCATCTTCTCCCGTCGTAATGGACGATTCCTTGCCCGATGATGAATATGTCCGACGCTGAGATCCCCCAGATGGCCGAAAGGCCAGCCAAATTGCTCTTGTTCACCTGCTCGTCGGGTTCGGCCATTTCTTCTAAATTACCCGCAACGGTATGCCATTCCTTTCCGTTGTAATGCGCAATCGCCGCACCGACCGCCCAGACATCCGACGGAGACGAACCCCAAACGGCGCTGATTCCGAATTCTCTCGTTGCAAACGACGTCAGCCATTCCGAGCCGTCAAAACGCTGAATTATTGCGTCCTTTGCTTGGCGGCCGACGACATACACGTCGTTTGGGCTCGCCGCCCACACCTTGTATAGTTTACGATAACCAGGCAATTCCCTACGCTACCCCCCGGCTCTGCACAACGGAAGACCGTCGTGCGTTTCAAGATCGTACAATTCGTGCCACCTTTTCTTCGCCGCCTCGTACGGAATCGTCCCGACCGCAACTGCCCCAAGAACAAATACCAGAAACAATGCGGTCAGTACGCCAACGGATCGTCGAAATACGTTCGGCCGCGGTCCCGACGGGTCGGCGCGGTATCTGCGGAAGTCCGCACCGTCTGGCTTCTCGTGAGTCATTTTGCCCGCTCCTTGTTCGTTAGGGCAAGATCCACGGGAATTCCGGGACACAATAGAATGGCGCTAATTTAAGGCCAAAGCCCAGCAATATTAACGATTTCGTTTGACTACACTGGTGGTGATTTGCTCGCCGATGACAAGCGATAACGTGCGCAGTTCGGCGATCGTCTGCGTCAACTTGCGGGGGTTGTCGATTGTGGGGGAGTTTCGGGGAGACATTACCTAACTGACTCGATTTCCCTGCGCCCAGCAAATTCGAATCTCGGCGTCTCAGGCTGACCAAAGAAGCGAGTGTCGAATCGCGGCGGCGGTTCATCCAGACCTCCGACCCCACCACCCGACATGTTTCCGGGCGTTGGCGGATAACGAACAAGACACCGATCCAGTGGCTGAGAGAATAGCGAATCTCGCAGAAACAAGCAAGAAAGCTCGGCCGTTCTATGTGGCGCAGCGGCTGCGCGGCCGGTCGCAAGGGGACTTTTGCGGCCTTTTTTGCCCCAGATTGCCTAGCGCGGCCCTTCGGGCCGCAACCAAAGGTTTTTTTGCCACAGATGAACGCAGATGGCCGCAGATACGGCACGGGCCATGATGTTTCCCGCCTTGTCGAACGCCATTCGCGGCCCGTGCATCAGCGTAAATCTGCGCAATCTGTGGATGTCCGGAAGCTCTTTGCAGCGCAACAAGAATCGCGTTTTGTCGTCAGGCGCTTCGCGCCGGCCGCGTCACGACAGGATTCCGCAAGATGCCGATGCCTTCGATTTCGATTTCCACCACGTCGCCGGGGACGATCGGCCAGACGCCCGCCGGCGTGCCCGTGGCCAGCACGTCGCCGGGCAGCAGCGTCATGACGCGCGACACGTAGGCGAGCAGATCGGCGGCGGGATGCAGCATCTGCGAGGTGCGCGCCCGCTGCCGGACCTGGCCGTTGATGCGGCTTTCCAGCGCCAGGTCGCGCGGGTCGAGCCCGACGGCGACGCACGGCCCGAGCGGCCCGAAGGTGTCGAAACCCTTGGCGCGCGCCCAGGTGCGGTCGCTGCGCTGCAGATCGCGCGCGGTCACGTCGTTGACGATCGTCAGGCCGAAAATCGCCGCCGCAGCCTCGGCCGGCGTCGCGTCGCGCAGCCGGCGGCCGACCACGACGCCCAGTTCGCCTTCGATCTCGACGCGCGCGGACGCGGCCGGCAACTCGATCGCCTCGTCCGGCCCGATCGCGCTGCTGGGCGGTTTGAGAAAAACGTCGGGCCACGGCGGCGGCGGGCCGCCCATCTCCTGCGCGTGCTCGGCGTAGTTGCGGCCGATGCCGATGAACTTGCCGGGGACCAACGGCGCCAGAAATGTGACCGCCGTCGGATCGAACACGCGGCCGGTGGGAACGGCCGGCGCGAAGAAATCGTCGCCGAGTTCGCGGATGCCGTCGGCGGCGAGCACGCCGGCGCGCGGGCCGTCCGGCGACCGGAACCGGACGAGTTTCATTTCAGGCCCAGCACGTCGCCCATGTCGTAGAGGCCCGGCGGTTGCTTCTGGAGCCAGTGCGCGGCGCGGATCGCCCCGCGCACGAAGTTGTCGCGGCTCGTCGCCGCGTGCGTCAGGCACAGTTCCTCGCCGGGGCCGAAGAAATGCAGGTCGTGCCGGCCGACGATGTCGCCGCCGCGCACTGCGTGCATGCCGATCCGCCCGTCCGCCCGCGGCCCGACCCGGCCCTGCCGGCCGTGTTCGAGGCGCTCGGCCAGATCGTCGACCGCCAGCGCCTCGCCGACGACCTCGGCCAGCCGCAGCGCCGTGCCCGACGGCGCGTCGACCTTCAGCCGGTGGTGCGTTTCGACGATTTCGATGTCCGTGTCCGCGCCGATCGTCTCCGCCGCGCGCCGCGCCAGGTAGAACAGCAAATTGACGCCGACGCTCATGTTCGGCGCCAGCACCACGCGCGTTTTTTCCGCCGCCGCGCGGATCCGCGCCTTCTGCTCGTCGTGCAGGCCCGTCGTGCCGACCACCAGCGCGACGCCGGCCTGCGCGGCGAGGTCGGCGTGCCGCGCCGACGCCTCCGGCGCGCTGAAATCGATGACCGCTTGCGCGCCGATCAACGCGTTGCGCAGGTCGTGCTCCAGGCTGACGGCGAGCGGGCGGCAGAGCGCCAACTGCCCGATATCGCGGCCCAGTTCGGGGTGGTCCGGGCGCTCGACCGCGCCGACCAGCTCGCAGCCCTCATCGTCGGCGACGTGCCGCACCAGCGCCTGGCCCATGCGGCCCATCGCGCCGGAAACGACCAGGCGCAATCGGTTATTCCTCATGCCGGCCTCGCCGTCACGCCCAGTTCGCGCAGCGCCACCGCGAGACCGGCGACGGTCGGCGGCGTCGCCTCGGTCATCGGCAGGCGCATCGCTTTGCCGAAGCGGCCCAGCAGGCGCATCGCGGCTTTGACCGGAATCGGATTGGTCTCGACGAACAGCGCGCGGAACAGCGGCGTCAGGCGGGCGTTGATGCGCCGCGCCTCGGCGGTGTCGCCGTTCTGCCAGGCGTTCCACAAGGCGACCATTTCGAGCGGCGCGACGTTCGCGGCGACGCTGACCACGCCGTCGCCGCCAACCGCGAGGCAGGGCAGAAACAGGCCGTCGTCGCCGGCGAGCACGTCGAGTTGCGGCGCGACGGCTTTGAGGTCGGCCGTGGCGCCGACCGTGCCCGACGCCTCTTTCACGGCGAGGATGCGCGGGTGCTCGGCGGCGCGCGCGATGCTCTCGGCGGTCATGTTCACGCCCGTGCGGCCCGGGATGTTGTAAATCATCACCGGCAGGCCGACATCGGCGATGGCGCGGAAATGGGCGATCAACCCGGCCTGCGTCGGCTTGTTGTAATAGGGGCAGACCGAGAGCAGCCCGTCCGCGCCGGCCTTGGCCGCGAGTTCTGCGGCCTTGACGCTTTTCGCGGTGCTGTTCGTCCCGGCGCCGGCGACGACCTTCGCCTCGCCTTTTTTGGCGACGCAAATGCGGAACATCGCCGTCTTTTCTTCGTCGCTGAGGGTCGGGCTTTCGCCGGTCGTCCCGCCGGGGACCAGGCCGTGCACGCCCGCCGCGACCAGCGCCTCGACGTGCTTTTGGTAGGCCGACTCGTCAAACGAACCGTCGTCGCGAAACGGGGTCGCCGTGGCGACATAGATGCCCTGGAACATCGACCGTCTCCTTGCGGAATGGCAGCGGTTAACGTGGATGTATACCCGCAAAGCCTTTCCGCCCGCAAGAAGAAAATGGCGAAAAAACGCCGGCGGGCCTTTACCTTTGGCGGCAAGTTGTAGTCGAATGAAAAAAGGCAGTGCGCGGGGAGAGGAAACGATGAAAAAACGGGCATTCTGGGCGCTGGCCGCGGTTCTCGTCGCCGCGGTTTCGGCCGGGGCGTCGCCGTTCAACGAGACGGTCAAACGCTCGCCGATGCAGCAGGCCCACCACGAAATCGCCATCTTGAATCTGGTCAACGGCCTGGAGATGGACGCCAAGCAGCAGCACGCGTTGCTCGACCTTGCCGAAAAGGCCAAGGCCATGCGCGCGGAATACCGCCAGCGGGAAGCGGCCCTCGCGAGCGAGGCGACGCCGGCGTACCGGGCGCTCGAAGCGCAGTTGCTGCAGGGCCATCCGGCGGACTCCGCGACCGAAAAACGCGCGCAGGAAGTCAAGAACCGCCAGCGCGAACTGGAGCTGCAATACGACAAGGACCTGGCCGCGCTGGTCGAGAATGTGAAGCAAATGATGTCGCCCGGCCAGTTGGACATCATCAAGAACTACAGCTCGTGCCTGATCCCGCCGAAGGATCTGCGCGATCCGTCGCGCGTCGGCCAGGCCAACGACGGCTCGCAAATCGAACACGTGATGGAGCGAATCCGCAAAGCGCCGCCGGCCTTCCAGAGCGCCGGCATCGATAAATTTCTCGAGCGCCACACGGAAGAGATTCGCCGGCTCTACCCGGACGGCAACCTTGAGGCCGAGGCCGCCGAGCGCGCCCGCGTGCGGGCGCTGTTCGAAAAGGCCTGCCGTATGAACGACGCTGACTTCGCACTGAATCGCGCGCAGTTGGCGGACGAAATCTACAAGCCCTACGCCGATTTCAAGGCCGCCCATCGCGCGAAGAACCCCTGGTTCAACGTCGAGCATTTCCTGCTCGACGACGCCACGCCCGACCTGCTGCAAAAGCGCTTGGCGAAAGCCAGTGGCCACTGAGCTTGCCGACGGCGGGCCGGCGAGCTTCCGGCTGAGCCGCCGCTGTTTCCTCGGTTGCCTGGCCAGCGCCGCCGCCGGCGCGACGCTCGCGCCGCTGCCGGCCTGGGCCAAGACCGTGCTGCCGCGGGCGCTGCCCGAGGGCGCCGAGGCGCCGTTTTACCAGCGCCTGGCCGACGGCCGCGTCGCCTGCCAGGCCTGCCCGTGGGGCTGCGAACTCGGCCCCGGCGAGACCAGCCGCTGCCGCGCCAAGGCCAACCGCGACGGCAAGCTGGTCGAGTTGGATTACGGCCTGCCGTGCGTGATCAATCTCGATCCGATCGAAAAGGGGCCGCTGTTCCATTTTCACCCGGGCGAAACCTCGCTGGCGCTGGGCGGTGCCGGCTGCAACCTCGCCTGCCAGTACTGCCAAAATTGGCAGGTTTCGCAAAAAGGCGCGTGGGAAACCAAGAACATCGACATGCCGGTCGCGCGGTGCAGTTCCGCGGCCAAAGAAAAAAAGTGCCGCGCGGTCACGTTCACCTATACCGAGCCGGCCGTCGAATTGCGTTATGCGACCGACGTCTTCGCCGCGGCGCGCCGCCACGGGTTGTACACGCATGCGGTCAGCGCGGTGTTCCTGCACGCGAAACCGATGCGCCTGCTGTGCGAAAAGGCCGACGCCTTCAGCGCGGCGCTCAAGGGCTTCGACGAGGCGTTCTACCGCGACGTCGTCGGCGGCGAGCTGGCGCCGGTGCTGACGGCGCTGACGACGATTCGCGAGAGCGGCGCCTGGCTGGAAATAGTCACGCTCGTCGTGCCGGGGATGAACGACCAGCCGGCGACGATCGGCAAGATGGCGAAATGGATCGTGCAAAATCTCGGCGCCGACACCCCGCTGCACCTGACGCGCTTCGTGCCCGAATATCGCCTGCAAAAACTGCCGCGCACCTCGATCGAGACGCTCGAGGCCGGCTGGAAGGCCGCGCGCGACGCCGGGCTGCGGTTCGTCTACCTAGGCAACGTGCCCGGCCACAACGCCGAAAACACCTTCTGCCCTTCGTGCCAGACGCGGCTCGTTGCGCGCCTTGGCTTCAAGTTGCTGGAAAATCGCGTGCAAAACGGCAAATGTCCCACGTGCGGCGCGGCGATTCCGGGCAAATGGTGAGCTGATTTAGTCGGCCCGCCCGTTCATTTCCCTTTGACAAGATGGACCGGATTTGCAGGATAGACAGGATCGGCCGAGCATCATGAAAAATCGGCGTTCAGGCGAACCATGACCAGCCGGAAATATTTTACCTTGACCGTGTCGCGCCGGGCCGTCTTCATCGTGGCGGCGGTCTGCGGCGGGCTCGTCGTCGCCTTGGGCGGCGTCGAGATCCTCGTCCGCACGTTCGCCGGGGCCGCGTTGGCGGCCGACGCGCCGCGCCTGAAACTCGAAGGGACCGATTTCTACGCCCTGACCTACGACGGCGAACTCGGCTGGAAGAACACGCCCGGCCTCGAAGCGCTGGTGGTCCGCGACCGCAAAATTGAAATTCGCCACGATTCGCACGGTTTTCGCAACGACGAGGTCGCCGAAAAGAAACCGGCCGACGTTTATCGCATCGTCATTCTTGGCGACTCGGTCGCCTGGGGGTGGGGCGTCGATCAAGGCGACGTCTACTCGGCGCTGCTGGCCCAGCGGTTGAACGAACGGCGCGCCGTCGGGAAGAGATTCGAGGTCGTCAACGCCGCCGTCTCCGGCTACGGCACGGCCCAGGAGTTGCTGCTCTTCCGGCGCATCGCCGCCTGGGCCAAACCCGACCTGGTCCTGCTGCACTATTTCGACAACGACGTCGGCGACAACTGCGGCACATGGGATTACGGGGCGGCGCGGCCGGTGCTGGTTCCCTTCGACGGCACGTGGCTGGTGAAGAACACGCCGTGCCCGCTACGCCTGCCGAAACCGCGCGAACCGGCGCGCCTGCTGCGGCCGGCGGCCGGTTTGTGGCGCGCGGCGTCGTACCGGCTGCTCGTGTTCCGCTCGCTCAACCGTCCGGGGCTCGCGCGGTTCTTCGGCCGGCTCGGATGGTGGTCGATCGAGCCGGATACGTCGATCCGCTTGGGCGGGTCCAGTTGCATCCCCGCGACGATCGGCTTGATCCGCCGCCTGAACGACGAGGCGCGGGCTGCCGGCGCGAATTTCGCGGTCGTGTTCGACGCGCGGCAAGACAACGTCGCCGCGGGCATCGCCGACCTGGCCTGCCTCGATTTGTACCCCGAATTCGTCCGGCGCAACCTGCGCGCGAGCGATATCCGCATTCCGGGCAGCCTCGGCCATTTTTCGCCCGCCGGCCATCTATTGATGGCCGATCTCGTCGGCGATTTCCTGACCGCGCGCGGGTTCGTCGCGCCAACCCCGGAAAAACAGCCGTAGCTCGTCATAGATTGCGCAGTCGCCGTTCTTGAGAACTCGCGCTGCGGGTCCGGGCGGCCATTTGCGCGCGCGGCAACTGCCGGTAGAATCGCGCTGGCACGGGTCGCCTCGGGCGACGCCAGGGAAAGTTCCGAGGCCGGAGGAGACGGCCGGCAATTTCAAGGCGGTTTCGCGTGACAGACTCCCGATCCGGCCCTGCGGTCTCCCCGGCCGAACAGCCGCCGTCGCCGGACGCGGCGACGCCCGAAAAACCGCCGTCGTGGCTCGTGGTGGTGCTGCGCGAGCCGGATTCCGTCATCGTCGTTTTTGCGCTGGCGTGGCTGACGCTCGCCGTCGGCCCGCTGGTCGCGCTGATCCAAACGCGCGAGAGCGCGCTGCTTTCCGCGCGTTTCTTCGGCGAAGCGGCCTGGCTCTTGGTTTTTCTCGTCGGCTGGTGCGCGGCCGGTTTGGCGGCGGCGGCGGCGCGCGCGCGCGTCGTCACGTGGCTGCGTTCGTCGCCGGTGTGGGGCTGGGTCTTGGCGGGCCTGATTCCGTTTTTCCTGCTGTGGGCGCGCGAACGCGTGGGCGGCCGCGGCATGACGCTGCTGTTTCGCGGCGCGGCTTGGACGGCGGCGGTCCTGCTTCTCTACAGCGTCACGATTCTCTATCGCGAACATCGCGCGGCCGTACGGGCGCTGGACGACCGTTTTGGGCCGGGGAATCGGTCGTTCACCGCGTTTTTCGCCGTGCCGGCGATCACAACCGTCGTGTTCTACCTGGCGGCGCTGCGCTACGACGCCGTGTTTCTCGCGGTGCGCCTCGTGCCGCCGGTTTTCGTCGTGGACCTCGCGTTGCAGTTTCTGGTCGGATGCGCGCTGTTTGCATTCGCGCGGCGCGTTTCGCTATTCGCCGTCGCCCAGTTGCTGCTGATCGGCATGCTGTACGTCGGCAACGCCGTGAAAATCAACTACGTCAACGAACCGCTGATGCCCCACGACCTGTACCTGCTGAAAGAACTCTACTGGATCCTGCCGCTCCAGCAGTTTCTTCTGGCAGCCGGGCCGGCGGCGCTGTTCGTCGCGATTTTCTTGGTGAATTTTCACTATTTCAAAAAGGCCAGTTCCGTCAGCGTGGTGGTGATTGCGGCGCTCGTCGCGACGATTCGCTACGACCCGGGCCGGCTGCTGCGGCCGCTCGACAGAATGTTTCGCCCGTACTTTACGGAGCTCATCGTCGAGCAGCGCGAACGCGGCGTCAGCGTTTTTCTGCTCGACCGCATCGCGCGCGTCAGCGCGCATCGGCCGCAGGCGCCGACGCGGGAGCAGGTGCGCGAGAACCTGGAGCGCCTGGGAAAGACGGCGGGCCCGCCGGCGGCAGCGTTGCGCTGGCCCGCGGCGCCGCGCAACGTGTACGTGATCCTGGTCGAATCGATGTGGGACCCGGAATTCCTGCGGAATTTCCGATTTTCGGAGCCGCCGTTTTATCCGCCGCTGGGCGATCTGTGGCGGGAGGGCGGCCAATCGACGGCGTTCAGCCCGAATTTCGCCGGCGGAACCAGCGACTCGGAGTACGAGTTGCTCTGCGGCATGCCCGATTGGTTCGACATGGCGCCGTTCATCTTTTTCCAGGAAAACGACATGCCGTGCCTGCCGCGCATTTTCGGCGCGGCCGGCTACGACGCGGTCGCGTTTCATCCGCATTTCCCGGCCTTTTTCAACCGGCAGCGCACCTATCCCAAAATCGGGTTCCAAAGGTTCTACAGCATGAGTTCGTTCAAGGGCGACGACGTCGACGGCGTACGGCTGGCGGATTCGTCGCTTTACCGGCAGGCGGCGAAACTGCTGGAACGCGAACGCCGGCCGCCGTATTTCGCGTTCATTCTGACCTTCGCCAGCCACGACCCCTACGTGCTCAACCGCCAGCGCCGGCCGTCGTTCATTCGCAGCGAACCGGACAACGAGTTGGTGCGCGGGTATGCCAACCGCATCCGGTACACGACCAAGGAAACGTACGATTTCGTCGAGCAGACGGTCGCCGTCGACCCGGACGCGCTGATCGTCGTCGTCGGCGACCACGTGCCGCCGCTCGGCTACGAAAACTACGGGCGGCGCGATCTGTTCGACGTGAAAGAGGTGCGGCCGACGCTGAAAGAAAACACGACGCCGCAAATGTTCGAGCCGCCGCTGATCGTGCTCAACGGGCGGGCGGGGCCGGTTCGCCTGGGCCAGGTGAATATGCACGAACTGCCGTCGATCATTTTGAAATTGCTCGGCGTCGAACAAAATTCGTGGTTTGACGATTTCACGCCGCCCGGCGCGTACCGGGTGTTCACGGCGTTCGACGCGCAGATGATCTGGCGCCCCGACGGAACCGTGCGGCAATGCACCGCCGCCGACCCGGATTGCGGGCAATTCCGCCGCTGGAAAGAAACCGTCCGGCCGCTGGTCGCCGACATTTTATTCGGCGGGCAGTACGCTTTCGGCCAATGAGCGATTGGTTCCGCGGCTGTCGCCGCAGCTCAAACGCGATTGAACATCGGCGCCGGCTCGTGCGGTTTGCGGCCGTACACCCGTTCGTACGCCGAGCACCACGGACAAATGCCCACGCTCTCGATGTTTTTCACAAACCAATACGACAAACCCCGCTGTTTTTCCCGCGCCGATCGGCAAACGGTGCATTCCACGCACCTCTGAGCCAGACGTTGATCTTTTTCGAGCTTTTCCGCGTGGTCCATTGGCTGTCCTCCGTTGTTGCGGCGAACTTCCCTCCGGCGTCGCCGTCGCCGGCTATTGTCGCAGTTGGCCCGCCGGATTCAAGGCGACGGACGGCCCGGCCCGGCCAGCCCTTGTCAAGCGAAATACGGCAGCTCTTTTCGCCAGCCACGACCTTCCGGCGGGATGTCCATCGTCGCGCGCCGAAGCATCGCCGTCCGGAGCGCTTCCGCCAGCTCGGCGGCTACGGGCGGCCTGGTCAAATAGGCAACGACGCCGGTTTCCGGAAAGCGCAGCATCATGTCCTTGTACGGATCGCTGACGCACAAGATCACCGGCACGTCGTCGCGAATCCGGCGGAGATGATGCAGGGCGCGATCGCCGTTCATGTCCGGCATGTCGAAATCCAACACAACGGCCCGAATATCCCGAAAATGCTGGCGAAATTCCGCGAGACCGGCCACGCCGCCCCGCGCGAGCAACGGCCGGCAACCGAGCGCCGCGATGGTTCCGGCGATCGCATTGAGCGTGTCTTCGCTGCGGTCGATCGCAAGAACGGGAGGAATCTCCGGCATTCTTCCCCAATTGGCCACGGTCATCGTTTTTCCCTTTCCTTCTCGTTCGACCGCGAATCTCGCAGAAAGCCGCGCTGCGGCCAATCGGGGATTCCCGGGCGAACGAAGGCGAAAAGCCCCAAGCCGGGCGGAACGGCGGCGTCGGCCAGACCGTGGTGATATCAAAAAAACTAAGAATTGGGGGCGGGACTTGTGTTTCATCCCGCGCGACCCCACCTTTAGTCCCGAGGGGAAAAGAAAGATTCTGGCGCCAACAACGTAGCGAGACATTTCATGCCGATCCGCGTATTGCTCGCCGACGACCACCAGATGCTGCGCGACGGCTTGCGCGCGCTTCTCGACAAAGAAACCGATTTCGAAGTGGTCGGCGAAGCCGAAACCGGCGAGGCCGCCTTGCAGTTATCCGAAAAGCTCAATCCCGATGTCGTCGTGATGGACATTTCGATGCCCGGGATGAACGGCATTGAAGCCGCGCTCAAGTTTCGGCAGCAACGGCCGAAGACCAAGATTCTCGCGCTCTCGATGCACGCCGACCGGCGTTTCGTCGCCGAGATGCTCACCGCCGGCGCCGCGGGTTACCTGCTTAAAGGTTCGGCCGGCGAGGAACTGGTGCAGGCGATCCGCACGGTCGTCTCCGGGAAAACGTACCTGTGTCCGCTGATCGCCCGATCCGTCGCCGACGACTATGCCCGCGGCGTGACGACCAACGGCTCCGCCCGGTCGATTTTGACGCCGCGCGAGTTGGAAATCGTACAACACATGGTCGAGGGCAAGACGACCAAAGAGATCGCCTACACCCTCAACGTCAGCGTCAAGACGGTCGAGTCGCACCGCGCGCGAATCTTCGAAAAGTTGGGTTTTTCGAGCATCGCCGAGCTCACCAAGTACGCGCTGCGCGAAGGCATCACCTCGCTCGAATTCTGAGCCCCCGACCGGGCGACGAACCGGCCGGACCTTCCCATCAGCCGTCGCTTCGGGTTTTTGGCGCCCCCGAAACAGGATTTCCCCGATGCCCCCGATGCGAACTCAGGCGTACGTTCCCAGCATGTCTTCATATTCGCTGGGTTCGCTGGGGTTCTCGGGGGGGCGTACAATGGCAAAGCTGATCGCAATCGATGAGGGGTTTTCCAAGCGTCGCAAGCGCAAGGGCGCGCCGGAAAACGGCGGCGGCGCCGTCCGGAAATCGGCGGCAGGCGGCAGGCAATCGGCAAAAATCGTCGGCCTGCGCCAGGCCGTGAGCGCGCGCGCCGCGGATCCGGGCGCCATCGTGCGGAAGGCGACCGCTTACATTCAAAGTGAACTGGACACGCGGGTGAATCTGCACTCGTTTTGTCCGGAATCGATCTGGCGCGTCGAATTCGAGGCCGAGGTTCTCGATAAGGTCGTTTCGAACCTTTGCCTATACGTCAGCGACGCGATCGGTTGCGCGCTGGCGAAGTCGACGTCGCACGGCGGCAATGCGCACGGTCGGTCGCCGTACATCGCGGTGGAACTGGAAAACGCGGAAGTCGATCGCTGCCGCTGCACCGCGGACGGCCAAACGGCGCACGGCCGGTGCGTAGTGCTCACCGTCTCGGGCGATTGCGCCGGGCTGGTGGATGGCGCGTCGTGTCTGCCGGGCGATCCGACATCGTCGAATCCGGGAGATGAACGACTGCGGGCGACGCAGGCGCTGGTGCGGCAGCGCCGCGGCTGGTTCGATGTTTATGCGGAGTCCGGGCGGCATCTGGCGTTTCGGGCGTTCTTGCCGCTGTGCTCGGAGTCGTAGGGGTCGCGCCGCCTCGCGGGCGGCACGGGGAATCAATCGCATTTCGATCGGTCCGAAGGGGGATGCAAATGGTTGGGGCGCAAACGATTGTAGTTCATGGGGCGACGGACGGAATCGGGCGGGAAGTGGCGCTGCGGCTCGCGCGCAAGGGCCGGTCCGTTTACGCTTCCGGCTCGCAACGGAAGGCCCTGGAGGAATTGCGGCGGGACGCGCACGGCTTGCCGTTGCAAACCATCCAACTGAACCCGACCGACCCGGAATCGGTGGCGCGGTTCAAGACGCGCATCAATCGCGGGACGCAAAATCTCGGCCCGGACGTCCTGGTCAACAACTCCGGCTGCGAAATGGAGAACGACGGAACCGAGTCGACCGGGTTGCGCAGCATGTGCACGCAACTCGAACGCGGCCTACAGGGCATGGTCGCGTTGATTGGCGCCTTCGCGCCTCAAATGCGGGTGCGCGGCTGGGGACGCATCGTCAACATTTGCCCAACCACCGGCGGCGTCAAGGCGCTGCCGCCAACCGTCAGCCGGCTCTGCGGCGATGGCGCCAAGGCGTTCTCGTTGGCGATGGGCAAGGAACTGTCGCCATTCGGCGTCGATGTCGTCTACGTCGAGCCGATGCAACTGCGGTCGCGCAACGGCCACGCGGCCGTCGAGGAAAAAACGGACGGCCGCACGGAAGCCCACGACGACCCGGGCACGGCGCTGGAACTAGTCGATCCGGGCGTCCTCGTGCGCGCCGTCGAAATGGCGATTGGCGCCAAGAATCCGCCCGGGCTGTGGCCGGCCGTTCGCGGCGACCGGCTGCTCGCCGCCGTCTGCAGCGCCCTCGGCGACCGCTGGGCGGACCAATTGGTCGGGTTGCTGGGGCTGGTTTCGACCATCCGCGGCCGGCGTCCGACGCCGGGCAAGAGTTCCTAGGCGAGACCGACCGCGTCGCTCGGCCCGCCGCCGCGGACCACCTTGGTTTCCGCTAAAAACGGCTTATATTCTCTCCTGAATTAACCGTAGCCCATCGCGAACGCCCGCCGAGCACCGGCGTGCGACGCCGTCCGGAGGAATCGATGCCCGAGCCGCGAAACGACCCTGCTGCCGACCGTAATTTTCCTTTCGGCTTCCATTTGTCGCGGAAAGCATGGAACCGCTGGGACATCCGCGCCGCCTCGGCGGTGATCCGCCCCGGCGACGCCGCGTCGATCGTCAACGGCACGCGGCGGCTGGCGCAGCAAATCAATGAAAAGAGACGGCTTTCGTCGCATTTTGTGCAGCCGGTTCAGGGCGGCCAATTGGTCGCCATTGGTCTGATTGACGATGTCTTGCGGTACATCGTCGAACTGTATTGGGTGGAACAACAACCCGGCGTCGTCGCGGACGCCCTGCGCGCAACCGGCGAGCAGCGCGGCCACCTGATCGTCGAGTTGCCGCCGCCGGCGTTTCTGCGGCATTTCCCGCCGCAGGCCGTCGCGCTCGACAAGCAAAAGACCGACGACTATCTGCGCGACTCGACGAAAGTCATTCTCTACCGGCGCGCGACGAACGAAGAAATCCTCTCCGGCGAATTGGCGTTGCTGGCGCTGGCGATGGCGAACCCGGCTTTCCGGCCGGCCCGCGAGTTGTTCGACGACGAAGACCTGCGGAAAGACGCGCCGTACCAGGTGCTGGTCGACGGTCTCGACCGCTATTTCGAAAGCAAGCCGCCGGTGCGGGAAATCGGCCTGACGTTGTTCGCCGCGCTGCGGGCGCCGATGGCGGCGAGCCCCGATTCGCTCGAAGGGCAACTGGAGTTCATTCTGAAGAATTGGGCCTCGTTTCTGCCGGCCGAACTGCTCGAACGGCTGGCGATTGCGGCCAACATCCTTAAAGAGGAAGAGCGCCAGCGCGGTTTCGGCCCGGGGGCGATCGCGGCGCTGACCTTCGGCCGCGACGCTTTCGCGTATTTGTACGACGAGCCGGCCGCGTTCAGCCACGACGCCGACTGGATGTCGAACGTCGTGCTGCTGGCGAAAACCGTGTACGTCTGGCTCGATCAGTTGTCGAAGAAATATCGGCGTCACATCCGCCTGCTGTCCGACGTGCCCGACGAGGAACTGGACCGCCTCGGCCGCTGGGGCTTCACCGGCCTGTGGCTGATCGGCGTCTGGCAGCGCTCGCCGGCGTCGCAGAAAATCAAGCAGATCATGGGCAACAGCGAGGCGGCGCCGTCGGCGTATTCGCTGTACGACTACGTCATCGCCGACGACCTGGGCGGCGAGGCGGCGTACGCGAACCTGCGCGAACGCGCCTGGCGGCGGGGCATTCGCCTGGCCAGCGACATGGTGCCCAATCACATGGGCATTTACTCGAAGTGGGTGATCGAGCACCCGCAATGGTTCCTGCAAAGTCCGTGGCCGCCGTTCCCCGGGTATCGCTACGGCGGCGCCAATCTCTCGGACGATCCGCGCGTGCGCCTGGTGATCGAAGACGGCTATTGGGAACGGCGCGACGCGGCGGTGACCTTCTTGCGCGTCGACGAATGGACAGGCGAGCATCGCTTCATCTACCACGGCAACGACGGCACAAATATGCCGTGGAACGACACGGCGCAGTTGAATTTTCTGCTGCCCGAGGTGCGCGAGGCGGTAATTCAGACGATCCTGCACGTCGCGCGCAAGTTCCCGATCATTCGGTTCGACGCTGCGATGACCCTCGCCAAGCGGCATTTCCACCGCCTCTGGTTCCCGCCGGCCGGGGAGGGCGGGGCGATCCCGTCGCGCGCCGAACACGGCATGACCAAAGAGCAATTCGACGCCGTTTTCCCGAAAGAATTCTGGCGCGAGGTGGTCGATCGCGTCGCGGCCGAAGCGCCGGACACGCTGCTGCTGGCCGAGGCCTTTTGGTTGATGGAAGGCTACTTCGTCCGCACGCTGGGCATGCACCGCGTCTACAACAGTTCGTTCATGAACATGCTGAAAATGGAGGACAACGCCAAGTACCGCACGACGGTGAAGAACGTCCTCGAATTCAGCCCGGAGGTGCTCAAGCGCTTCGTCAACTTCATGAACAACCCCGACGAGGACACGGCCGTCGCGCAGTTCGGCCGCGGCGACAAGTATTTCGGCGTCGCGGTAATGATGGTCACGATGCCGGGCCTGCCGATGTTCGGCCACGGCCAAGTGGAAGGCTTCACCGAAAAGTACGGCATGGAATATCGCCGAGCGTACTGGGACGAAACGGTCGACGAGGAAATGGTGCGGCGGCACGAGACGGAAATCTTCCCGCTGATGCGCCGCCGCCGGCTGTTCAGCGGCGCCGAGAACTTCGCGTTCTACGATTTCTTCCGGCCCGAGGGCTGGGTCGACGAGAATGTCTTCGCCTACTCCAACCGCGCCGACGGCGAACGCGCGATCGTCATCTACAACAACGCGTACAGCACGACGAGCGGCTGGCTGCGGATGTCCACCGCCATCAACGCGGGCGGCGTCGAAGACAAGAAACTCGTGCGCCGGACCCTCGCCGAGAGCCTGGCGCTCAACATGGACGAGCACATCTATTACGTGTTTCGCAATCAACAGAACGGGCTCGAATATCTCCGCCATACGCAGCATCTCGCCGACAACGGCCTGTTCGCCTCGCTGCAAGGCTATCAGTACCAGGCGTTCCTCGATTTCCGCGAGGTCTACGACGCCGACGGTTCGTGGGGGCGGCTCGCGTTGCGGCTCGACGGCCGCGGCGTGCCTGACATCTCCGCCGCGCACCGCGAACTCGCGCTCGATCCGGTGCTCGCGCCGTTCCGCGCAATGCTCAACGCCGACAACCTGCGCGCGTTTCTGACCGGCGCGTCCGACGCGCTGCCGCGCTACGAACAAGCGCTGGCCGTGTTTTTGGCCGCGGCGCGCGACTTCACCGCGTCCGCGGTCGACCTGAAAGGGCTGCAAAAAACCGCGTCCGCCGAATTGGCGGCGCTGATCGCAATGCGCGCGCGGCTGGCGGAGCCGCCGGCCGATGGCGCGGCGCCGCCGCCGTTCCTGCTGCCTGGCTTCGATTTCGCGGCGTTCGAACCGGTGCTCGTCGCCTGGGTCGCGCTGAGCCGCGCGGGAAAATTCCTGCCGCCGCCGGCCCCGGCCGACGCGCCGTTCGACGACTGGATGCTGGGCGAAGCCCTGGTGGAGACCTTCCGCGGCATCGGCGAAAACGAGGCCGCCGCGTACTTCGATTCGTTGCTGGCGCGCGTGCTCACGGCGCACGGCGCGCTGCTGCTCGGCGGCGGCGACGAGCCGTTCGTCGAAAGGCCTCGCCGGCTGTTCCAAGATCCGGCGGCGCAGCGCTATTTGTACACGAACGTTCACGAAGGCCGCACCTACGTGAACAAGGAGCAGCTCGAAAAGACTATGCAGGCGCTGCTGCTGGCGACGTCGATCTGCTGCCGCGAGACGCCCGCCGGCCAACGGCAAATGGGCGGGGCGCGCGACGCCGCCGAGCGCGTGCTGAAAGCGGCCGTCGTCGCCAACTATCAAGTTGACGTAATCGTTCGGCTGTTGGACGATGAGCCGCCAAACGAAAAGAAAAAAGCGAATAAGAAAAAATCGCCGGCGAAACCGGGCAAAAACGTGTCGCGAAAGGGTTGATTCATGGCGCACACCTGCGAAGCTGCGGTCGTGATTTGCGAAGATTTTCGGCTGCACCAACGGAAAAACGACCGCAACGTGGCGGCGGGTTTCGTTTCGGCGCTGGGCGGCGAATGCGACGTGATCACCCGCGGCGGCGCCATCCAAGATCTGGTGCGGCCGCAGCAAGGATTCGACGAATCGCTGCGCCGCGACCTGGCCGTGTCGGTCAATCTGCACGCCGTGAAGACGATTTATCTGATCAATCACGAAAATTGCGGCGCGTACGCCCAGTTCCAGTTCGCGGATCGAAATACGGAAATAATGCAGCATTCCAACGATTTGCAGAAAGCGAAGGAACGCGTGGCGGCCTGGTTTCCCGGCGTTGACGTCCAGATCCGTTTCGCTCGCTTGGAGTCCGGCAGCGCCGATCAGTACGTGATCGGCGACGTCATGTAGGCGTCCGAAAAAAAATGCGCCGGACCTGCAAAAAGTGCTGGCAAACGCCGGCGATTTGTGTATAATTTGAATCGGTAGTTGCGTGATTGAAAACATAGGCTGCGGGGCTCGGTTCGAAGTGTCCTCCCCAATCCTCCCACGCCGAGCCCCGCAGCATTAAATTTTTAAAGCCATGAATTGTCTGTTGCCGCCGCACGAGGCCCGCGAGTTGATCGAGCAGGCCCGCGGCGCGATGCGCCGCGCCGTCGCGCCCGTCTCCGGTTTTCCGGTCGGCGCGGCGCTGCTCGCGGCGAGCGGCGCGGTAGCGACCGGCTGCAACGTCGAAAGCCGCAGCCTGCTGCAGGTCTTCTGCGCGGAACGCACCGCGCTCTTGCGCGCGCTCGCCGACGGCGAACGAGAATTCACCCACCTTGCGGTCGTCGCGGAAAAACAGGCGCCGATCGCCCCCTGCGGCCTCTGCCGTCAAATGCTTTCCGAGTTCGCGCCGGACGTGACGATCCTGACCGAAGACGCCCAGGGCGCCATCATTCAACGGCCGCTGGCCGACTATTTACCTTTTCCGTTCCCAGGGCCCTAATCGGGCGTCGCCAATTCGCCAATTGCCATTCGCCATTCTCCATTCTGCGTCGGACGACCGAAAAAACTGCTTGCGACGTGACCCACGTGGACGGGCCATGGCGTGGCCGGAAGCGCTCAGGTTCGTGCGATGGGTCCGGCATTCCGCATTCCGCATTCGGCATTCCGCATTCCGCATTCGGCACTTCGCATTCGGCATTCCGCATTTGCGACGCGCCGCGGAAAGGGCTAGATTTTCGGCATGGTCAATAATCGCGGGATGTCCAACGGCGCGAGGGCGGTCGAACGCGCCAAACCGCGCCATTTCCGGCGTTTTCTGCGCGGCTCGTTCGACCACTACAGCACGATCCTGCACGGCCGCTTCAGTTGGCTGCTCGACCGCATTTTTCAGTTCTTCTTCGGCCACGTCTCGTTCAGCGACGCGGACCGTGCGGAGATCCAACGCGCCGCGGAAAAGGGCGCGCTGTGCTATGTCATCCGCAGCCCGAGCCGGCTCGATTATCTGCTGCTCTCGTACAAGTTGCGCCGCGAAGGCCTGCCGTATCCGCAGTTCTGCCATTACATGTCGGTTTTCTTGTGGCAGCCGTGGACGACCGCGTTGCGGCGCGTCGTCGGCGTGATCGTCAGTTTTTTCGAGCGGCAGGGGTATCCGAATCCGTACACTAACGGTTTCGTCGAGGAGTTGGCGGCGAATCGGATTCCGATGCTGCTGCCGCTGCACAGTTTCGGCGGCCTGCCGTGGCGCTTTTCGCGCGGGCGGCGCGGTTTCGACCCGTTGCAGGAGTTGATGCGGATTCGGCGGGAGACCGAGCGCGCGATCATCATGGCGCCGCTGGTGACGATTTACGGCCGCCGCCCGGATCGGGAAACCCGCACCATGCTGGATATGCTCGCCGGCCCGTCGGACAACCCCGGCCGGCTGCGCCGCTTCTGGATGTTCCTGACCAATCGCAAACATATTTACGTCAAGGCCGCGCAGCCGCAGAGCTTGGAGGACCTCGAGGAAGCGGTCGGCATGAAGGTGCCGGCGATGGTCGATCCGGAGCCGGAAACCGCCTATCACATCCGCCAGACGCTGCTGGAGCGGATCGAGACCGAACGCCGCATCGTGCTGGGGCCGGCGCGGAAAAGCCGGGCGGAAATGATTGAAATGGTGCTGCACGACCGCGGCTTCCTGGCCTCGCTCATGGAGTACTGCAAGAAGAACAACGAGCCGTTTATCGAGACCCGCCGCCGCGCACGCCGCTATCTCGAAGAAATGGCCGCCGATCTGCGCCCGCGGGCGCTCGGCTTCCTGCGGTTCGTGCTCGACCGCCTGCTGCCGCGCCTCTACCAGGGTCTCGAGGTCGATGTCGCGGGCCTGGAACAGGTCCGCCGCGTGCTGCGGCAGATGCCCGTCGTCTTCGTGCCCTCGCACAAGAGCCACGTCGACTATTTGATTCTCGGCTACGTCCTCGACCAGCAGCAGGCGCCGCAGCCGCTGACCGTCGCCGGCATCAACCTCAATTTTTGGCCGATCGGCCCGCTCTTTCGCGGCGCCGGCGCGTTTTTCATCCGGCGCTCGTTCCGCGGCAAACGCATTTATTCGCTGTGCCTGACGAAATACCTGGAAGCCGTCCTGCGCGAGGGCCTGAGCGTCACCTTTTTCGTCGAGGGCGGCCGCAGCCGCATCGGCAAACTGCTGCCGCCGAAAACCGGTTTCCTGCAATATCTGCTGCAAGCCGCGGCAGGCGCGAACCGCACCGAGGTCGCCTTCGTGCCGGTGTCGATCAGTTACGAGCGAATTTTCGAGGAGCGCTTCTACACCAACGAGGCCGCCGGCAAGCCCAGCGAGGGCGAGAACCTCGGCACGATGATCCGCCACCGGCGGCTGCTCGCCAAATCGCGCGGCCGCGTCTGGATCGATTTCTGCAAGCCGATCCTGCTGGGCGACATGCTCTGGAACCAGGGCGGGGCCGGCTCCGACGACGAACGCCGGCGCGACGTGGCCACTACGATCGCCCACCGCGTGGTGCATGCCATCAACGAACGCCAACCGGTGACGGCCTACGCCGTCGCCGCCGAGGCGCTGCTGGCCGGCGCCCGGCGCGGCGTGCCCGCGGAAACGGTGAGCCGCCGCTGCGATCTGCTGACCGAGTACCTGGCCGACGCCGGCGCGGTCATGCCCGAAAACCAGGTCGGCCTGGGCACGATCCTCGCGGCGATGGTCGCCGAAAAATCGCTCACGTTCGAAGAAGACGACACGGGCGAG
>CAZHPN010000091.1:0-22578 GCA_964534375.1 uncultured bacterium
GTGTCGATTCGACCCTGACTCCACCGGGCCGTTCCGTGTGGAGGGAAATCTGGGACGATGTTACCGTCAATCTCCAGGGCCACGTTTCCAAGTACGGCATCAATTCTCTGCGGCGGCGACTCGACGGCGTGAGCGATGAGACGGTCGTCGTTGGAACCCACCACCCGATCATTGACATGCGCCCGCCAGTCGAACGGTTGCGACAGGTCCTGCGCCCGCCATTTGCGCCGCCGGTCAACGCGGACGCGCTCGCGGCGGTGCTGAGGACGACGCACAACATCGTGCTGTGCGGTCACGACCATCCGTCGGCGCCGCGGTATGGAGAACTCGACGGATTGGAGGTGTTCCTGGGAACCGCTTCCGGGCTTGTCACGTCGTGGAAGGGGTTGAGCTACCGGATTTTCGAGGTCTCGCCGCGCGGCAAATACAGAATTCCGGACATTTTCGTGAACGTCGAGGGGGTGTGACCATGCCACCGTTCATCGAAATCGGCAATGTCGTGTACGCCGTCGTCGGCTGGGAACCGGACATGCCGGAGCGCGAGCGGTATGAACTCCGGCGGCTGTCGGCGGAGGAGGAGCGGCGTTACCGGCAATGTCGGCGGGAGTCCGACGTGGAGTTGTGGGCTAACATGCACGGTGAATGAGCACGGACGGGCAGAATGCCTTCCAGGGCTTCGGCCCTCTTTTTACATTCCGCCGCCCGAACAAAATCTCAACTGTATTTGGTTTCGAGGCGGCGATGAATCATGGGGCGAAAAAGGGAAAATTCTTTGTAAAAATTGCGAATTCCAGTTGTGCCGAAACGAAACACGTGAAAAACCTCATCCAGGTCTGCCGGGTCTGCTAATTCATCCAAGATCAGTGATAAGTGGGATATGCTCATAAACCACGTGCCAAGCATTACCGGATCAAGCTTACTGCCAAGCATCTTTCGCAATTCACTCACAGTATTTTCAAGCCTTTCTAGGAACTTGTTCAAATCCGCAATCCCCCTCTCGGTTGCTGTGTCGGCACCGGATAATAGCTGATATCTCTTCCCCAGCATTGAGTTGATGAGCTTGGCCGCAAAAAACCTATCGTGATAAGCTGCAAAGTCGTGAAGCGTTAGTGACACCCTGTTTACGAAGCGCGAACGCAATTCGATGCTAGAAAGTTCTCGATGCGTGTTCTTGTCCTTCAAGATGATCGCACCGGCCCGTCGTAGTTCCAATTCGACTCTCATGGCTTGCTGCTGACCATGTAGTAAAGTTTGAGCCAAATCTCGGTAAATCGCCGCATCGTATCCAGCCGACGCCGCTGGCGACAGGTCCTTGGCCTTGCACTCAAAGATGTAAATACCGCGCGGTGTTTCAACTAGCGCGTCAACTTCCGCAATGGGGGCGCGACGAGGCCCCATGATGCCATAGTGCACAGTGAAGCCCTTTTCGGACAACAAAGAACGCACTGCCTCTTCAAATGCGTGACCGTACTTTTCACTCCAATCGTTGGCATAGATTCGGCGAACGGCGTCGAAAACAACGTCATATAGGCCATTCGCCCCTATTGATGAATGGAAATAACTGTAAATATCAGATCCAAGGTGAACAAGCGGTCTTTTATGAACGTTTATTTTGTCAATGTCGAAAATGGATGCGACCTGAGCGTTCGGGTCCGGCGGGTCGTGAGAAGCAAGTTTCAGGTAGGCGTCGATTTCAGCTGGCGCTAATGGTTCCGCCGTGCGAGCCTCCTTCGCCCATCGAAGAACGTCGTCTCTGGCGAACGGGAGAGGAAGCCCGATGTTTCTGACCGCCCGGTTTCTTGTCTCGACGATGACTCGTTCGTGCAGTTGAACAAGTGCATCGACACTTATGCCAAGCAAAGCTTTCAGTTCGTCCTTTTTTTCGACCCAAGAAAACATTGTTCTCAACTGGAATAAGGCGTCGGACACCCTCGTTTGTCGGAAGTCAAAAATGTTGTCGTAACGGGCAGATTCTTGTAGAATTCGGCTTTCATCGCCGGGCGCGAAGAAAAGTCCTTCAAACGCTGAATAGGGCTGGATATCGAGGGCAGCCGCAAGATCGGTTGCCAGCGCAGTCAAGTTTGTCCACTTTTCTCGATCAGCGCGGTGCGGAGCGGCGCGGATATGTTTGAAGGCTAGGTTCAAAATAAAGCCAAAGGGAACCTGGGCATCCTTTTGTGTGGAAGCTCCCACCGCTCGCGCCAACAGAAATCGCTCCATTATTTCGTCGTATTGGCGGCGTTGACGGAGGTCCGAGATAATTTCCGCGATCACGGTCGGGCCAGATAGCGAGGCCACCATGCGCTCAACCTCCCGCGAAATTGCCAAAATAGCTTCATCGTCCAATGTAACGCGGCCATCTTGATGCTGGATTCCGAGCGATGGGAACCGTTCGCGAAGACGTTTCACGGCGGAAAAATGTTCGAATTCTCTAGGGTAGAGACGGCGATCCCGCGGATCGGGCCATTCGGTGGGCGAAATTGCATGGTAACTATGAACGAGAGCCAATACTGCGCGCCAATCGACGGATTCAGCGTCCCTTTCGGCTTGTCGATCAACAAAACCAAATAAGAGCTCCATGATTTGAAAATATTGATCATCACTACGGTCGAAGACCAGAATCTCCGCTAAGAACTCACTTATGACAATTCGAATCGAATCGCTGAGGCGTCCACTTTTGTCAGGCAAAAGCGCCTTCAATTTCGTTACGATGCTGTCCAAGACAACCTGTAGGCGGTAGTGCTGTCCGTCGCCTTCGATTGAAAAAAGCCGGTACAGATCAGGAAGAGTCGTCTCGCGCCGAACGTCGGAAATTGCGGCAGCGTAGTCGATAGCTTCCCTTACGAGTTGGCGCGTCAGCCCTGACGATGACATGTGACTTGCACCGCAATCGTTGCGGATGGAACGCTATTCGGGCTGGCGGATAAAGTCAAACCCCTGAACCGAAGACACATGCGATTACTGATGGTGACGGCCACGGGCCACCCGCCCGGCGCGTCTATGCGAACGGCGTCAGTCCACTTCGCTCCACCTCTTCACCTCGGCGAGCATCCCCAGCAGCAGCCGGATGGTCTTTTCATCTTCGCGCGCCACCAGCGCCAGCAGGTCGTGCAGCTGTTCCTTGCGCGGTTTGTCCGCCGGGAAGCAGGCTGCCATCAACTCCGCGGGCGTGACGGCCAAGCTCGTGGCCAGCTTGACCACCTTCGGCGAGGTGATGTTGGTCCGGGCGACGGGAACAACGGCACGATCAACGGCCCGACGTGGTACGAACGGTAGGCCAAATCATAGCAAAATAACTGGTAAGGGGCACGTCTCGGTCTGGCCCCTAATTTTTCGGCGGGGTTTGAGAGAAACCCCTGGTCTCTCGATTTTTTGTGCCCATAATTTTTTCCCTAGCCGCTGTCCAGACAGTCAGGACACGACCGGCCAATAGAGTCGCGGGAAGAATGAGCCCCCCCCAAATTTTTCATGCGGCTCTTGGCCAGTCACGTTTCCGGGGGACCCGATTTCCCACGGTCGATGACGCCTCCGCCGGCGGCGTGCTGCAAACCGGCGGCTGGCTGCATCAGATTTTTGCGGACGCGCTGAACGTCGCGACGGTCATCGCGCCGGATGGCGGGTTGCTGCCGGGCGTGGTCAACGCGAACAACATCAACGGGGCGATCCTCGGGCCGGGCCAGATTCAGCCACGGCCGATGCTGTCGCTAAGTACCTTGACCGCGCAAACGATATACAGCGCGGCCGAGCAGGAGCTCATTTGGAACACCGTCAACTTTCCTGCCGTTGGGAGCATCTTCACCGTCGTCAAGCCATCGCCAAGCACTCCCAACGGCCAAATCCAGGCTGGCGTGGCGTGCAAGGCGCGGGTTTCGGGGTTTATTTCATTCCAAGGGTTGACCTACACGGCGGGAGCATTTCAAGCCGGCGACAATATACAGGTCTATCTCAAGCAAGATAGCGGCGCCGAATGGGTATTGGGGCAATCGTTTGTTGACGCCAGCGGAACCTAGGCAATTCCGGTTTCGTTCGACACAACAATCAGTTTGGCATCCAACGAACAATTCGGAATTTGGCTACAATTGGCGGTCAACGGTTCTGGGGCTGAGGCTACCATCCAAAATGAGGCCTATGAGTCAGGTGCCGCAACCCCGATATATCTTTGCGTCGAGCAAGCGGACTACTAGCTCGGCATCTCGCACGCCTGTACGCACGACGCCATGATCGAACACTCCGCGCGGTTGTCGATAATGCAATTCGCGATGCAGCCGCCCAGCCCGAGCCCGTATTTTCCGCCCTCGCAATAATCTGGAAGATCGTTCGGGAAAATCAGGTCTCCGTTGTCGTCGCGAAAGGTAATCCCGCAGTCTGTGGCGATCCCGTATACCTCGCTGCACGTCCACCCGTCCTCCGTGTCGTCATCCGCGGCCGGGCTGGCGTCGTCATCCGCCGGCGAGTCGTCGTCAACCGGCACGTAGACGGTTTTGGTCTTCGTCGGCGAGGCGCAAGCGAAGGCCAGCGCCAAGGCGAGAATCAAGGCAATCGTCGGGGAAAATACGCGGTTCATGGTCTTTCTCCAAAGTGGTGCGATCGCGGCATACCAAAAACGCGCCCGGGCGTCAATTATAATTTCCGGGGGCCGCCGCCGCTCGAAGCCGGGACGATGTGTCCGAACTCCAACGAGCCATCGACGGCTACGCCCGCTTCCTGAACCTCACGCAGAAATACGCCGATGAATTCATTCGTCTTTCGCGGCCAAAACGGGAACAGAATGCAAGAAAAAGGGAATCTTCCGCCACGAGACGGCGGCGGTCCGACCAAACATAGAATTTAGATGCGTTTACCCTGGCGCCGTGGTCCGCCGCGCGATCGCCGCCCGGGTTCGCCCGATTGCACCATGCGTCGTGGGGCGCGTATCATTCCACACAAACCAACCTGCCGGACGCGGGACACAGAGGCGATGCCATGAAACGAACCAGGGAAAGCGTCTTGACTGCCGAACGTCGGCAACTCGCGATCGTCAAAAAAGCCCTCGGCGTCGCCTTAGAACTCGCCTATGACCTTCACCGCGACATTCCGTATGGCGACGAATGCAACGTTGACCGGTTGGCGCGGGAGGTAAAAGAACTCGTAACCGACGCCGGCGCCCGCGTCAGAGCGTTGAAATCACTTCAGGGTATGATTGACCCAGCGACGGGCGAGCCCTTTTATCCCGTCCTGGTTTGCGTGTACGAGGGAACGCTGGACGCCGACGCCCACCCAAAGATTTCCCGATCGCGCAAAAGGGCGCCACGCGACAGCAAAAAAAACTCCGGAACTGCTTGAAACACGCCGCGGGCCTGTGCTAGCCCCTTGTTCGCTGGTCGGGAGAGCTTCCGTCCGGCAGGTAAAACTTTTACGGGGGCGCGTCGGATCCATCACCGGCGCACCCCGTCTCTTTTTGCAACCCGGAAATCTCAGGAAGCGACGGTCGCACAAGGCCCGCGACCTATGCGCAAGAAGCATCACCGGCCGAAAAACAGAAAGACCGAACGCGCGACAAATCGCCACCGCCCAACGACTTTATTCAATTTCGCGCAAAAAACAAAAAATGCGTGACATCGCAATAACAACGTTGTAAGAAAATATTCATGGTTTCCGCAATATCAAACCCAGAACTCTTAATCCGTTGGTTCGGGGTTCAAATCCCCGGTGATCTACCAAAGAAAACCCCAGGAAAACACGTCTTTTCCTGGGGTTTTTTGTTGGTTTTGCCGGAAAGGGAACGACCTCAGGCTCAGGCCGAGCCGCTCCGCTCCCGCAAATACACTTCAAGATGACGGTTAATGTCGCCGACGCCGTCGTACATCATCGTGACGATCGGCATCGCGGTCTTTTTGCGGATATCCTGCAGGATCGCGCCGGAGATCGTCCCCGGCATGCAGCCGAACGGCGCGCAATTGACGACCAGCGCTGCGCCGGCCCGCGCGAATTCGATCGCCCGGCCGACGGTCAGGATCGCCTCGCCCTCGAAATTGATCGGCAAATAGTTCGCGCCGTGCGCGACAACGCGTTCGACCGGCGGCTCGCGGCGATCGTCGAGCAGCGGCGAGCACAAGTCGTAAAACTTTTGTTCGCTGCCGATCAGAAACCGGTTTTTCAGCAGGCTTTGCCCGCGGGCGAAGAAGCTCGCCAGGTTTTCCTTCGCCGACCAGCTTTGGTGATAGGCGGTGTACAAAAACCACTCGGACACCGGCGTCAGCCACGCCTCGCCGCCGTACGACTCGATATGTTCGATGACGCGGCCGTTCGTGAACGGATTGCAGCGCACGTAGATCTCGCCGACGATGCCGACCAGCGGCCGTTTCTCCCGCCGCACGGGCAACGCGGCGAACGCCCGCGCCGTTGCGCGAATGGTCTCCGCCAGGCCCCTGCCCGATTCGAGCGCGGTCTCGATGCGCTTCGACCACTGCTCGCCGAGGTCGTCGGCGGCGCCGCGGTCGCGTTCGTACGGGCGCACCTTGCAGAGCATTTTCACCAGCAGGTCGGCGGTCAGGAACGCGCGCCACAATTCGCGGCGCACCGGCTCTTCCATGCCCTGGTACGAATCGATCGACGAGGCGGTCATGATCGGCACGTCTTCGTAGCCTTGCTCGTCGAGGATCATCCGTTGCAGCAGCACGTATTGGCCGTAGCGGCACGGCCCCTCGGCGGTGGCCATGAAAAACGCGTGTTCCTTCGGGTCCGCGCCGATCTCGCGAAACTTCTTCAGCAGCCCGCCGATCGTGACGCCGGTCGGCAGGCACTCGCTGCCGCGCGTCACCCGCCGGCCGATTTCGTACGCCTCGCGGTCCTCCACCGGCAGCGGCTGCGCGTGGAAGCGGTAGCGGCGCATCGCCGCGGCGCCAAAGCGGTTCACCCACGGCTGCATCGGCGGAATCCAGAGCGTTCGCCGCTTGAATTCTTCGTCGGGCGTCCGCGGCCGGCGCACCGGCGGCGCGGGCCGGCGCGGCCGCGCGTTCGCGACCACGTCGAGAAAGGCTTCGATGCGCGTGACGTAGCCCGTGTCGCCCGCGTGTTCGTCGAGTTCCAGCAGCAGCAACGGCTTGTCGCCGACGATGCGCTCGGCGTACGAGAGCAGAAAACTGTCCGGCCCGCAGTTGAAGTTGGTCAGGTAGACGGGAAACAGGCGCTCGGTCGCCGCGACCTGCTTGAGCCCCGCCACGATCCGCTGGCCGTAATGCCAATAGATATTGCGATATTCCGCGCCGAGTTCGCGCGGGTCGAACGGCAAGAAGTCGAGCGGCACGACGGGAATGCCGTAATCGGAAATCTTGCGCGGCAAATCGAGATTCGCGCCCGGATCGCCGCAATTGTACGGCCGCCCGAAAATCACGATCGCCTTTTTCCCCGCCGCGGCCAGTTCCGCCAGCGCCGCCGCGCCGGCCGCGCGGCACGCCTCCGCGAACCGCTCCTGCGCCGCCAGCGCCGCCGCCAGCGCGTCTTTGATGTCCTTCGGCGAGGCCCCGAGCGGCTCGCCCAGGGTCTTTTCGAACGACCGCCGCAGATGCGCTTCGTCCCAGCGCAAATCGAAAATCGGCGACAGCAGGTGCAGCGCCGCGGGGTCGAGGCCGCGCGATTCGTACGTCGCCGTCGCCACCGCGGCGTGGCTCATCACGTGCGGGCAGAACAACGGGTTGGTCGTGAAGTCGTTCGGCTGGCAGGCGATCATTTGCGGAATCAGCCGGTGCGCGAGCCCCGGCATCGCCGCCAGCTTCAGGGCGTGCCCGAGGGCGATTTTCACCGGGAAGCAAAAATCGCCGGCCGCGGCGCGCGGGCCGGTCGTGCGAATCTCGTCGTCGGTCGGCCCCGTCACGGCGACGCGGAAACCGAGGCGGTTGAGCAGCGCCGTCCAGAACGGCAAGAACGAGAAGGCGGACAGCGACATCCCCAGGCCGATCCGCGGCGCGCCGGCGGGCGCGGTCTGCTGCGCGAGGACGTCCGCCAGCAGCCGGTCGCGCTGGCGAAACAGCGCGAAATCCCGCGATACGCGCGCCTGCGTCGCCGCCGGCTCGCGGCCGCACTGATAGCCCCACGATGGCCGGTCCGGCGAATGCTCGACGTTGGCGTAGGTGATCTGGCAGCGGTTGTGGCAATAGCCGCACGTGTCGAAGGAAAGCTCGACGCGCCGCTCGGCCAGATCGAAGCCGCGGAACGCCGACGGCCCCTGCCCCGCCCGGCGCCGCGCGGCCAGCAGCGCCACGCCGTACGCGCCCATCTGGTGGCACAACGGCGAGACGACGACCTCGACGCCGAGCAGTTGCTCGAACGCGGCGACGAGCCCCTTGTTCCGCGCCGTGGCCCCCTGAAAAAAGATTCTGTCCTTGCTGACGCGGCGGCAGCCGACGACCTTGGCCAGGTAGTTCTTGGCGACCGAGTACATCACCGACGCGATCGCCTCGTCGCGCGTGAAACCGTGGCCGAGAAGCTGCGTCACGTCTTCTTCCATGAAAACGGTGCAGCGGTCGGACGAATGCGGCGGCGCGAGCCCGAGCACGACGTCGCCGATCTCCGCGACCTTGTACCCGAGCTTGTTCGCCTGCTCCTCGACGAACGAGCCCGTGCCGGCCGCGCACACGTAATTCATGTTCGCCTCGCGGATCGCGCCGTCCCTGAGGCTCATGAACTTCGAATCCTGGCCGCCGATTTCGAAAATCGTCTCGACGCTGGGGTCGACGCTGCGCGCCCCCGCGACGTGCGCGGTGATCTCGTTGACGATGCAATCCGCGCCTACAATCTTGCCCGCGAAGCGCCGCCCCGAGCCGGTCGCGCCACAGCCCTGGACGTCGAGTGTCCAGCCGCGCTCCGCCGCGAGCGTCTGCACGGCGGCGAAAAGCCGCCGCACCGCGCCCAGCGGGTCGCCGCCGGTTTTGCGGTAGACGTCGAGCAGCACCTCGCCGCCCGGTTCGATCAACACGAGTTTGGTGCTCGTCGAGCCGATGTCGATGCCGAGAAAACAGCGCCCGTCGCGCGGGCCGGCTGGCTGGTGAATCCGCACCTCGGTGCCGGCCGCGTCTTCGTATTCGTGCGCGACGGCGAACGACGGATAACGGCTGCGCACCAGACGCAGCGGCGCCGCGCGGTCGTCGCGATTCGCGGCCGGCGGCCCTGCGGTCAAGGCGGCGGCCGCTTCGATTCCACGATCCGCAGTCGACAATCCGCCATCGGCCAGCATGGCCGCGCCGAACGCGGCGGCCAGATGCCCGTGCTCCCAGGTCAGGATCGGGTCGTGCCGTTGCTTCAGCCACTCGACGACTTGCGCATTTTGCGCGACGCCGCCGACCACCAGGGTCGGGCCGTCGAGCGGCCGGCCGCGCAACAGCGTTTGCAACATCGTGTCGACGCAGCCCTTGCAAAGCCCGGCCCACAGCGCGGCCTTCGCGTGGCCCTCTTGCTGGCGATGGATCAGATCGCTCTTGGCGAACACGGCGCACCGCGAGGCGATCGACGGCGGCGCGCGATCGAAGGCGAAATCGCCGATCGTCGCGTAATCGAGATCGAGCCGCCGCGCCTGCTCGTCGAGAAACGAGCCCGTGCCCGCGGCGCACAGGCTGTTGGTCGTGAAGCCGAGAAACCGCCCGTTGCGATCCAGGTGAATCAGCGTGCACGACCGGCCGCCGATGTCGAGAATGTTCGCCGCGTCGGGGAACCGCCGGCTCGCCGCGGCGGTCAGCGCCCGCACGACGTGAACGACGGCGACGCCCGGCGTCTGGGCGGCAACCGCGGCGCGCGACCCGGTGGCGCCGACCGCGCCACGCTGCGGATGCCGCGCGAGAAATTCGCGGACGATCGGCGCGGGGTCGCTCTGGTGCGCCCGGTACACGGCGTCCGTCACCTCGCCCGCCGCATTGACGGCGACGGCCTTGACGAACAACGCGCCGATGTCGACGCCGAGGCGCACCGCGTCGGTCATGCACACTCCCCGCGCCGTGTGGCGATCCCGTCCGGCATTTAATTTGCGGTTGTTTTAGCGCGCCGGCGCGAGAGGGTCAATCTGGCGGGCCATTGAAACACCGAGAAATGATTAGTCGTGCCGACCTCTGAGTCCTCTGCGTCCTCGGCGGTCTAAGCGTGTCTCATTCGGATGCGGCCAACGGCCGCGCTGCGCCACCGTGGTTTGCGTCTCAATTGCCGGTTGATTTTCACCCCCGATCTCTTATACGTTGCGTAGTTTCGCGGATCGGGCCGGCCGGACGCCGGTTCGTCGTTCATCTATTTCTCGTCGGCGCCCGCGGACCGGTCTCGGCAGGAGACCGGCGGGCGGCGGCAAGCGGGTGTGGAATGCGGGAAAAAACCAGTTTGACCGTACTCTTCGTCGTCTCGATGGCGACGCTGGGCATTGAAGTATTGCTGACGCGCGTCTTTTCGGTCGTGCTGCTGTCGAGCCACTCGTTTTTGGCGATTTCGCTGACGCTGCTCGGCTCCGGCGCGGGCGCCATCCTCGCCTACGTCAGCCCGAAGACGGCAGAAGAGCAGCAGGACCGCGTCAAGATTTACCTGCTGGCGATGTTGGCGCTGGCGGTGGCCGTGTCGTTCTTCACGCTGTTGCAGGTCGAGTTCATTCCACGCTGCCTCGAAGATCCGGACACGCACCAGATCAATTGCAACATGACCTTCAACAAGATCGAGACGCTGATCACGAGCCATCCCGAAGTGTTCAGCATGTGGAAGCTCTACGGCGTCGTCCCGATCGTCTTTCTGCCGTTCCTGATCGCCGGCTACATCCAGGCGTTCATCTTCCGCCACGCGCCGAAACGCTTTTCGCTCTATTACGGCGTCGACCTTCTGGCGGCCACCGCCGGCGCGGTGACCTTGCCGCTGCTGCTCTACCCCATCGGCTTGGCGGGCACGATCGCCACGGTCGTGCTGCTGATCGTGCTGCCGGCGATTTATTTGATCGCGACGCGTCTGCGCGAGTGGTCGGCGGCGGGCATCGCGGCGGCGCCGCTGTTGATCATGGCCGTGCTGATGGCGCTGGGCGGCTACAACGTCAAGCACCCGGCCGGCTTCTCGGAAGAGCGGGTCGAGCGGCAATATTGGACGCCGATGTCGCGCGTGTCGCTGATGCGCGAGAGCGAGCACCAGGAGATGTACGTCATCGACAACGCCTCGCGCACGTACTACGCGCAGGCGACGCCGGCCGGCGTCCGGCGGCTGCAGTTCGAGCTGTTCAACGGGCCGTTCGAGATGAAGGCGGGCGGCAAGGCGCTGGTGATCGCGTCGGGCGGCGGCCAGGAATTGGTGATGGCCGACCACGACGGCATCAAGGACATCGACGCGGTCGAGATCGCCGGGCCGATCGTGCGCGACATCGTCAACGAAAAGAAGAACGAGCCGGGCAACCCGTACCTGCTGCCGTCGGTGCACTGGTTCATCGCCGACGGCCGCTCGATCGTCAAACGCACGACGAAGATGTACGACGTGATCGAGATGATGGAGGTGAACTTCCATTCGCTCGCCGGCGTCGTGGCGCAGGCTTGGTCGCCGTATTTCATCTTCACGCAGGAAGCGTTCGCGGAATATCTCTCGAAGCTGAATCCCGAGGGCTACCTCTGTTACACGTATTTCAGCCGCAGCCATTCGCCGGTCGGCAGCGACAACAGTTGCCGCTTCCGCAGTTTCGTGGCCGGCATGCACAAGTCGGGCATCGAAAAACCGGAAGACCATTTCGTCAGCCTCGTGCAGAAGTACGGTTACGGCTGGCGGTCGATGGTGATGGCGAAAAAATCGCCGTTCACGATGGAAGAACTCGTGCGGCTGATGCAGACCTACGAGGCGAAAAAACAGCTCGAACCGGCGCGCCACCCGGAGCAGGCCGACACGACCGTGCTGCAATTCCCCGACCTGCAGCCCGCCGTCGACGCCGGGTTGATCACCGCCGAACAGCGCCAGGTCTGGCAGCCGAACGGCAAATTTTTCGAGCAGGTGCGCGAGATGTGCCGCACGGCGAAACCGCTGGAAGGCCTGCTGGCCAACATCATAACGCCGCCGTCGTTCAGCACGGGCACCAATGACGACCGGCCCTACATGTACGGCTCGGGCTTCCGCCGCATCAACTCGCCGCAGGAGCGGATGATCCGCAATCTTTACATCACGCTGCTCGTGATCATGACCGCGCTGGCGCTTATTTTTGTGCTGCTGCCGCTCATCGTGCGCGACGGCGACAGCGGGCAGCCCGTGCGCCTCGACGCGCGGTTGTTCCTCATTCTCGTCTGCACCGGCCTCGGGTTCATGTTCCTCGAGATGGCGGGCATCTACAAATATCAGCTTTACATGAAGCACCCGACGATCGCGCTGATCGTGATCCTCTCGGGGATGATTTTGGGCGCCGGCCTCGGCAGCCTGCACTCGGGCCGCATCGCCGGCGCGAAAAGCGAATCTGCCGTCGCCTTCTACGCATGCGCGTCGGCCGTCGGCGCCGCGCTGCTGCTCATCGTCGCGCCGATCGTGGGCCACGGTTTCATGTTATGGCTGCCGCTCGAAGGGTTGCTGCCGGTCGCCTTCGTCGCATTCGCGGCGCTGGGCTTCCTGCTCGGCCACGTCGTGCCGCTGTCGATCGCGACCTACGCCGCCGACCAGGAGCGGTTGCTGGCGTGGTGCTGGGCGATCACGGTCACCGGTTCGGTCTTCGGCACCGTGACGGCGTCGATCATCGCGCGCGACTTCGGCATGTTCCTCGTCGCGTCGCTCGGGATTTGTTGCTATTTGACCGTCGCGGCGACAGCCGCCTACGGCCGTTTGAAAGGCGGCGCGGCAGCCCGCGCAGCGGGCGCCGGCGGCGCGGCCGGGTAAGGCGCCGTTACCCACAGAATGTTGAATGGCGAATGGCGAATGCAGAATTGCGGACGCCGCCCGAAATTCGCCATGCAACATTCAACATTCCGGACGCGGCTGAGTGGCGACGCGCCGGCGCGTCGGCCTTTGGCTAGGAAAAGCGTTCCAGAAATTTCGCAAACAGCGGCGGGCAGAGTGCGTTCATCTTTCGCCGCAGCGCGACCTTCTCACCATCCGAGCGCGCGGCACGATGTTCCAGGATCAGCCGGTAAAACGAACGTCCGGGGGTATTCGGGGCCGACAGGCCGGCCGGCAGCGCGGAGAGGCCCGGCAAGACCGCGGCGGCCGGCAGCGGGAAAATCTTTTCCACGGTCCCGACGGCGAGCGCCCAATCCAGGAAGTCGCCGCAGATTTCGTAGTCCACCTCGGCCGCCGCGGGGAGATCGCGAACCGCGGGGTCCGCAAGGCGGGGCAAATCGATCGCGGCCGGATCGAGCAGGAACGCACGCAGATAACAATCCCGCGCCGCTTCCACGTCGTGTCCGACGAATAGCGCATCTCCCAGGTATGCGAGCAGCCGAGCGTCCTCCGGCGCGGCTCGCAATGAATCGCGCAGCGATTGCGCCGCGCGTTCCGGTTCGCCGGCGGCGAGCCAGTGCAGCCCGGCCGGCGTTCCGGCAATGTCGCAGCCGGCGCCATATCGTTGCTCGGCTTCCGCAGCCAGGCGTCGATGCCAGCCGGTGAGGTTGAAGTCGCGGAGATCATCCCCCAGCCGCAGCAACGCGGCGACCGGATCGCCCATCTCGGTTTTGAGCGCGACCAACCGTTGAAAAAGCGCGGCGACGGCCGCGAGAAGCTGGCGCGCCTCGGCGTCGTCCGGCCAATGCGCGAGATACGTTTCGAGTTGCAGCTTCGCTTCGGCCAGATCGAATTCGCGCAAAGCGCGGCGCGCGCGTTCCCGCCACATGGTCCGATCGTCAAAGAGGTCGAGCTGCCGCCCGTCGTTCTCCGGCATGGCGCTCATCCCAACGTTTTCATGCGTCGCTCTTGGCGTCTTCCGGCGCCGCGCCGCGGATGGCGGCGACGAGCGTCTCGGCCGGGCCGTCCTTCGGCAGATAGGTGACCGCGCCGGCCTCGACCATCGCCTTTTTCATGTCGCCGGCCGCATGCATCGACAGGCCGATGACGCGCGTCCGCGGCCGTTCGGACATGATCAGCCGCGTCGCGTCGATGCCGTTCATTTCCGGCATCGTGATGTCCATGACGACCACGTCGGGCGCCAGCCGCCGCGTCAAATCCACCGCCTGCCGGCCGTTTTCGGCCTCGCCCACCACGACGATGTCGGCCGATTCCCGCAGCAGCTTGACCACGCCCTGGCGCACGATGCGATGGTCGTCGGCGACCAACACGCGAATCGGCGATCCCGGGCGCCGCGCCGCCTCGGCGACGGCCGGCGCCCCGTCCGCCGCGGGCTCGGGCGCCGCCGCGGCCGGTTTGACGAAGCGCGGCGCAAAGAGGGTCACGCGGGCCCCGTGGCCCGGCACGCTGGCGATCTCAATCCGGCCGCCGATCCATTCGAGGCGTTCGCGAATGCTGAAGAGCCCGAAGCCGCCGGCGATTTTCTCTTTGTTCCCGGTCCGGTCGGCATCGAACCCCGCCCCGCGGTCGGCCACCGAGAGCTTGAGCCGGTCGCTGCCCCAGGCGCCGAGGTAGATTTTCGCCTGGTCGACGCCGGCGTGCTTCTTGACGTTGAACAGCAACTCCCGCGCCGCCTGGAAGAGCAACAAGCGCGCGTCCGTCGCCACTTCCACGTCGTCCTCGGCGTGCACCTCGACGTCGAGATGGTGGTTGGCCTTCATCCAGCGCGCCAGCCAATGCAGCGCGTCGGCCAGGCCGCCGTCGTACAGGATCGGCGGGGCCAACTCCGCCGTCAGCGACCGCGAGGCGTCGATCGACTGCCGCAGCAGCTTCTCGACCAATTCCAGGCCCTGGGCCGTTTGCGGATCTTTCGCCGAGAGTTTGACGCTGGCCACCGACAGCGTCGCGCCGGCCAGAAGTTGCTGCAGATGATCGTGCAGAATCTGCGCCAGCCGCCGCCGTTCGCGATCCTCGGCCTGCGTCAATTCCGCCGCCAGCGCGCGAAGCTGCTCGGCGCGTTGCTGGAGCGCGACGTTCAATTCGCCGAGCCGCTCCTCGTTCTTTTTGCGCAGCGAAATGTCGCGGTTGATTTCGAGGATGGCGGTGATTTCGCCGCGGTCGTTCTTCTTCGACGCCCACCGCGTGGCGATCGCCAGCGTGCGGCCGTCCTTGGTGGCATGGAGCAATTCGCCATTCCAGAAACCGTGCGCGGCGATGATTGCGTCGATTTCCGCCAGCGGCACGGGGAACTGGGTTTGCAGGAGTTCGTGGGAAATCCGGCCGCGCGCTTCCTCACGGGTCCAGCCGTAGGTCGCTTCGGCGCCGTGATTCCAAAAGACGATGCGGCCGCCCGGCTCGCGGACGAAAATCGCGTCGTGGGCGAGTTCCAGCAGTTCCGCCTGATCGCGCAGCAATTCGGTCGCGCGTTTCCGGTCGGTGACATCGAACAGCAAACTGAGGACGGCCGGTTTTCCCCGATAGACGATCGGCCGCGCGCGGCTTTCGACGTCGATCGCCCGGCCGTCGAGCCGTTGCACGCGGTGTTCGGCCCGCGCCTCGGGCACGCCCTCGGCCAGCCGCCGCCCTTGCGCGGCGGCCAGTTCGCGGTCGTCCGGATGAACGAAATCGAGCGGCGACCGGCCGAGCAAATCCTCGGCTGCGGCCGCGCCCAAGATTTTCACCGCGCCCGGACTGACATAGACGTAACGGCCGTCGGCGACGATGGCGATAAAATCGGGCGACGCCTCGACGAGCGTGCGATAGCGCTCTTCGCTCTCGCGCACGAGGCGTTCGGATTCCTGAAGTTGCGCTGTCCGTTCCGCGACGCGCTGCTCGAGCGTGCCGGCGATCTCGCGCAAGGCCTGCTGCGCGCGGTATTGGTCGGTGATGTCGATGTTGACGGCGACGGCGCCGATCGTCCGGCCGCCGACGACCACCGGCGCCGCGTTGCCGCGGATGAGCACATCCCGACCCGTGTCGGCCTGCGTCGCCCAGGTGTCGAGCTGGGCGGCTTCGCCGTTCAACGCGCGCGTGAACGGCAGATTTTCCGGTTCGACCGGGCCGCCGTCGAGCCGATAGCGGACGTGGAATTTCTCCCCGAGTTCGCCGATGCGCGCTTGCAAATCGCGAAGCGACGACGCTCCGAGCATGCGCAGCGCCAGATCGTTGCACCGCGAGATGCCGTTTTCGTTGCCGAAGTAAACGGCATGCGGCAAGGCGTCGATCAGCGCCTCGGTCTCGGCCGTGCGGCGTTCGTACGCCGCGAGCAGATCGGTGAGCCGATCCTCGGACCGCAGGCGAAGCCGCTCGTCGTCCAAGGCGTCCAGCGCGTACGAAATGTCCGCGCCCAACGCTTCGAGCAATTGGACCTGCTCCGCGTCGAAGGCCCCGGCTTCCGCCGCGTACAACGTCAGCGCTCCGACCGGCTGGTCGCGGCGGCGCAGCGGGATCGCCGCGGAGGCGCGGAAGCCGCGGCGCAGGGCGGCCTCGCGCCACGGCGCGGTCGACGGGTTGGCGGCGAAATCGTCGTTGATCACCGGGCGGTTTTCGCGAATGCAGGTTCCCGTCGGCCCCTGGCCGAGAACGCCGTCGATCTCGATTTCGATGTCATCGAGGTAATCGGAGGCCGGCCCGCAGCAGGCCGAAGGCGCGACGGCCCGATCGCGCACTTCGCCAATCCAAACGAGCGGGAACGCGCCATCGTCGGCGATGATGCGGCAGACGTCTTGAAACAGGGTCGGTTCGTCGCGCGTGCGGACGATCGTCTCGTTCACGCGGCTCAGCACGGAATAAAGGCGCGCGAGCCGCGCGAGCCTGTTTTCGGCCGGGTGGCGTTCGGCGGCGCCTTGCTCGATCAGCGCGGCATCGCACTGGCGCTCGGCTTCGAACTGCGCGGCGCCGGCCAGCAACTCGTCGTTTCGCTGTTGAAGCTTTTCGCCGGCGATGCGCAGTTCCGCCACCGCGGCGGCGACGTCCTGCGCCAGCCGGTCGGCCGCCCCGCGCGTCGCCGCCGGGTCGCCCACCCTGGCCACCAGCTTTTCCAGCCCGAGGCGCAGCCGTTCGGCCTGCTGATGGAAATTGCTGCTCCCGTTCGTCAGCGGTCTTTTTTCATTCGCCAACGCGATCGTTCCTCAAAAACTCGCCCGTTAATCTACCACCGATGCGATAGCGAATGCCTTGGTTTTTGTCAACACCGCGCTCGGCGCGCGGCTACGGCAACGACCGGCGGTTTTATTGACAGAATCAACCGGATCAGTTTCGCGCTGTGTCTTTCTTCTCGGAGATGTGATTACACCTGCTCATTGTTCACTGTTCACTGTTCACTGTTCACTTCTCATTCACCGTATTCGGCCTCGGTGTTGACATCCCAGATCGCGTCGCGCGGGCCGCCCGAGATCAGGTGCTCGACGGCGCACATCGCCGTAAGCATCGAGTGGTCTTGATTGTTGTAGCGGTGCATCCCGTTGCGGCCGATCAGGTACAGGTTGGGCAGCGCGTCGGTGAAGCGCCGGATTTCCGCCAGCCGCGTCTCCGGCCCGAAATACGCGGGGTACGCCCGCGGCGCACGAATAACGGTGGAATCGAGCACGTCTGCCGGATCGATCAGGCCGATCGCCGCCAGTTCGCGCACGGCCAGCGCGGCCATCTCGGCGTCGGCCAAGCTCCAGACGCGGTCGCCGGCGTCGCAGAAATATTCCGCGCCGAGCCACACCGTCGCCGGGTCGCGCACGAGATGCGGGCTCCAGTTGTTGAAGATTTGGACGCGGCCGAGCTGCACGCGGCCGTCCTGCACGTAAATCCAGTGGTCCGGAATCGTCGCCGCGCCGCCGTGGGCGAAGCCGTTGCGCAGGTGCAGCCGCGAGAGCAGCACGCCGACGGTGATGAAATCGCGATGCCGCAAACTCGCCGCGGCTTCGCGCACGGGCTCGGGCGCGTCGTCCAACCCGGCGATCAGGTCGGCGATGGGCATCGAACTGAAGAAATAATCGCCCGGCTCCAGCGTTTCCCGCCCGGCCTCGTCGCGCACCCGCGCCGCCGCAATGCGCCCGCCGTCGCGCGTCAGCCCAACGACCTGGCAGTGCCGGCGGATCTCCCCGCGGCTTTCGATCCGCCGCCCGACTTCCTCCCACATCTGGCCGGGCCCGAATTTCGGATACAGAAACCGGCCGATCAGCGTCGTCTCGACGCCCTCATGCGAGGTGGCCGCCGGCCGCCGCAACGCGTGCGCGAGGGCGCGGCGCAACGACAAGCCGCGCACGCGCTGCACGCCCCACGCGGCGGCGATCTCGCGGCAGGGGGCTCCCCAGACTTTTTCGGTGTAGCCCTGAAAAAACGTCCGATACAGCTCGCGGCCGAAGCGGTTGATGAAGAAATCTTCCAACGATTTCTCGGGCGCGATTCGGGCCGCCCGCGCCCGCAGATAGCTCAGCCCGATGCGCGCGGCGCGCGCCGGCCCGAGTTTGCGCAGCGTGTCGACGTTCAGGGTGACCGGATAATCGAAAAGCTGGCCCGAAAACAAGATGCGCGAAACGCGGTCGCGCCAGAGCATGGGGAAGTCGGCCGCCGGTCCGGCCGGCGCGTCGGGCCAGGGCAGCATTTGCCGCCACCAATTCATGACCCGCGCGGATTTGGAGAAGAAGCGATGGCCGCCGATGTCGATGCGGTTGCCCTTGTAGACGAGGGTCTTCGCCAAACCGCCAAGTTCGCCGGATTCCTCGAAGACGACGGGCCGAAGGTCGGTCTTTTCGAGCAGTTCCCACGCGGCGGCGAGACCCGCCGGACCGCCCCCGATAATGATCGCCGTTTTCGGCGCCAAGCCGCCTCCGCCGCGCGTTTTACGTCTCGCCCACTTTCTCACAAGGGAGCGGCAAAGGAAAACGCCGCGAGCCGCCGATCGCTCGGACGTCCGCGGCCGGCGCCGCGACCGGCATGCCGATGCGGGTTTTTGAACGGATCTTTTCTTGACAGGAGCAACAGGAATCCGCCGTATTCACATCGTGGTTTTGGCGGTTTGCTCCTTAATTTTCGCCGCGAACTCGGCCGGCCGCGCCAGCCAGCCGAACGCTTCGGTCGCCCCGCTCTTGCGGCGGAGCTTGATTTTCCCCAGGCCGAAAAGCCGGCCGCCGATTCCGGGCGCGACTTCGACGCCTTCGATTTCCGCCAGGGGAATTTGCAGCAGGCGATCGCCGAACAACCCCGATTTCAGCAGCACCTGACGATCGGTGACGACGAACTCCGACATGGCCTTTCGCCGGATATTCGCGATCCAGAACAGCACGGCGACGATGCCCAGGAAGATGGCCTCGGGCACATACCGTTTCCCGAGGAGGTAGGCGAACGCGGCGGCGACGGTCACCAGCGCGGGCCAGAGGAAGATCAGCCCGTGCAGATTCGCGCGGTAGGCGATCGTCTCGCCGGCCGGCAGCCCGACGACCGGCTCGACGTACACCGACAGCAGCTTGGTCAGCCGGATCAGCAGCATCGGTTTCGACAACAGGCCGGCGCCGCGCAGTTTCAATTCGCCGGAAAGCATTTTCTTGACCACGGCCCGGCCCGTCGCGTCCGTCACATCAGGCAGCCCTAACATCAACTTGGCGTTGCTCAAGTCGAGCACCGTGCCCGAGTCGGTCGAGATCGTGACGTCGGGCTTGCCGTTGACGCCGCCGTAAACGACCAGTTCGCCGCCGCGAAAATCCAGAGTCAGCGCCACCTCGGCGTCTTTCGCCTCGATGGCGACGGCGCCGCGCAACGCGTCGAAGTCGGCCTGCCGTTGCGGGTGCTGCGCGACGTTCTGCTGCATGAGGTCGACGAGCATGGCCGCCAGCCCGTTGTCCTCGGCGCTGGGGTCGATTTTGACATTCAGCATGCGTTCTTCCTACGGCCGCGCGTCGCCCGCCCAGGCCTTGCGCAACACCGGCAGAATCTCGGCCGCGTCGAGGACGGGTTTGCCGTTATAGACGATCGAGGCGTCGGAGATCGCCACCTGGGCGCACGCTTCCAGATCGGACTCGGGCACGCCGACGCCGGCCATCGTCGTGGGCAGGCCCAATTCGACGACGAGCGCCGCGATCGCATCGGCCGCGGCGAGCCCGGCTTCGGCGGCCGACATGCCGCGCGTGTCGACGCCCATCGCCTCGGCGATCATCGCGTGTTCCTCGGCGACGTCGGAATTGTTGTAGCGCATCACATACGGCATGACGACCGCGTTGGCCGTGCCGTGGTGTACGTGATGGCGGGCGCCGATCGTGTGGGCGATCGCGTGAATCATGCCCACCTGCGCGTTGCTGAACGCCGCGCCGGCGAGCGTCGAGGCGATGAGCATCTGGCCCCGGGCGGTCAGGTTGCGGCCGTCTTTCACGGCGACGGGCAGCCACTTGCGAATCAGCCGGATCGCGTGCAGGCCGAGCGCGTCGGACATGGGTTCGCGCTGCGCCGAGGTGACGGCTTCGACGCCGTGCGACATCGCGTCCATGCCGGTCGCCGCGGTCATCAGCGGCGGCAGATTCACGGTCAGCACGGGGTCGAGAATCGCGACGTCGGGAAGAATGTTGTAATCGCCGAACAGGAGCTTTTGTTTTTTGTCGTGGTCTTTAATCACGGCCACGTATGTGACTTCCGAGCCCGTGCCGGCGGTCGTCGGAATGCAGACGTGCGGCGCGACCTTGCGCGTCAGCACCTGGAAGCCCTGGTAATCCTCGAGCGCGCCGCCCTCGCGCAGCAAAATGGCGATGCCCTTGGCGGTGTCGATCGAACTGCCGCCGCCGACGCTGACCACGCCCTCCGCCCCGCGGCTCTTGGCGAACTCGTAGCCACTGTTCACGACGTGCACGCCGGAATCGGCGGGAATGTCGCTGAACACGCCGACGCACGCCGAGCCGAGCGCCTTCTCGATTTTTTTGATGATGTCCGTTTTCTGGTGCAGGAACGGATCGGCGACGATCACCGCCTTCGTGCAGCCCAGGTTGCGCAACTCGACGCCGGCGTCGCCGGCCGTGTTTGCGCCGAAAACCACCCGCGTCGGACTGAAATAGATGAACGAAAGGTCGTCGGAGTATGCCATTTTCCCACCCCGTTTCCGGCGACCGCGCGCGGCGCCGCGCCGCCCGCGATCATGATTTTTAAGCTGCCAAACGCGCGAGCCGCGTCACTCGTCGAGAAATTGGGTGTCGACCATGCCGCACGAATTCACCAACTCTTGCGACGCTTTCACGGCGCGCACGATGGTCGGCAGGTCGCCCTTCAACTTCAGCTTGCCCTGCATCATGCCCTTGATCGGGTCCAGTTCCTTCTTGATCACCTGTTTCCACCGCGAATATTCGCCCGTGATGCAGAACGGCGCCTTGGCCGCTTCCGCCGCGGTCACAATTTTCGCCTCGTGGCAGACGCCGCGGTCGAGGTCGAGCCAGATGGCAATGTCGTTGGGCAGCGCCGGCGGCAGCGCCTTGCAGACCAACGCCACCACGCCGTGCGTCCAGTCGGCGGCGCCGGTCTTGTATTCGGGGTTGTTGTTGATCGCGTCTTTGTAAACCTTGACCCACTCTTCGCTCGGGAAAGGCAAACCCATAATCAGCCTCCTTGGAAACGGTCAGTCGTTGAGAATGTAGTCGTACCAGAATTTCTTCGATCGATCGAGGGCCAGATCGACGTGAATGTGTTTCACCTGCGTGTATTCGAGCAGGCCGTGCGGGCCGAGTTCGCGGCCGACGCCCGATTGCTTGTAACCGCCGAACGGGGCCAGCGCGTTGAGCAGGTGGTAGTCGTTGATCCACACGGTGCCGGTGCGGATGCGCTTGGCGATTTCGATAGCCTTGGGAATGTCGCGCGTGAAGACCGCGCCGCCGAGGCCGTAGATGCTGTCGTTCGCCATGCGGATCGCGTCGTCCACGTCTTTGTACTTAATGACCGAAAGCACCGGTCCGAAAATCTCTTCGCGGGCGATGGTTGAGTCGTTGGCGACTTCGTCGAAGATCGTCGGCTGAATGAAATAGCCCTTCTTCATGTGGTCGGGCCGACCGCCGCCGCACACCAGCCGCGCGCCTTCTTTGTGGCCGGTCTCGATGTAGCCGAGCACGCGCTTGTACTGCGCCAGCGAAACCACCGGGCCCATCGAGGTTTCGTAATCGGCCGTGTCGCCGATCTTGATGTGCGTGACGCGCTCCTTGAGGCGCTCCATGAAGGCATCGTAGATCGACGCGGGCACGAAGCAGCGCGTGCCGGATTCGCACACCTGGCCCGAGTGGAAGAACGTGCCGAACAGCGCGCCGTCGACGGCGTTCACCAGGTCGGCGTCGTCGCAAATGATGGTCGGGCTTTTGCCGCCCAACTCCAGCGTGACCTTTTTAATGGTGTCCGCGGCGAGCTTCATGACGCGCTTGCCGGTTTCGGTCGAGCCCGTGAGCGCGACCTTGTCGACCATGGGGTTGGTGCAGAGTTCCTCGCCCACGACCGAGCCCGCGCCGATGACGATGTTGAGGACGCCCGGCGGCAGGCCGCACTCGGCCGCAGTTTTGGCGATTTCCAGGGCGGTCAGGGGCGTGTCGGACGCGGGCTTGAGGACCATGCAGTTGCCCATGATGAGCGCCGGCGCGATCTTCCAGACGGCCATCATGAACGGGAAATTCCACGGGATGA